>ONVC01000110.1 GCA_900321205.1 uncultured Acinetobacter sp.
TGAGGTTGCCGAAATCTGATTAACCTCAACGGATCCGCTTAAGGTGTTGCACACAATGTTCATATCAAGGTTGCAGTCAATCTCAAGCGTACCGACAAAGCCGTCAATTATAACATTATGTGTTTTTGTTTCAAGCTCAAGATTCTCGCAGTTCAGATTCTTGACCTCAACCCCGCCTGCATTTATTGACGCTTCAATTCTGTCGATATACTGACTGGGGAGCTGAACAAAAATCATCACCTGCTCCTTTGCGTTTGCCTCGGTCATACCGTTTTTGCGGCTGATGTCAATGTCAATGTGATTTTTGCTGTCGTCAATCTTCACCTTAAAATCACTCTGAAGTGTTGCAAGCGTGTTAGACGCAAGGCGAACACGGATTTTTTCGCCTTCATAGCCAGACAGCACAAGTGTATTTGCACCACCCAAGTTCATATCATAACGCTTTATGTTGTCAATATCGTACTCGGTTACGCTTTCATATAAATAGTCGGTCTGCTTTTTCTCAATCTTTTCGTTTGAGAGCAGCTCATCAACGGAAACATTGAAAAGTGAAGATAAAGCAAGCATATTTTCAATATCGGGGATTCCCGTGTTATTTTCCCACTTGGTTATAGCCTGTCTTGAAACTCCGATTTTTTCAGCCAGCTTTTCCTGCGACATACCCGACTGCTTACGCATTGATTTTAATTTTTCTGCAAATGTCATATTGATGACCTCCTTAATTTGTTGACTTAATTTTAGATAATTTTGCTTTACAAAACAAGAAATTACGGTTTACATCGGCATATTTTTTCGCTACTTTGCGTAGCATTTGGCTTATTTACTGCGTTTTCATCAGAAAATCATTTTTCCATAAGAATATAATACCTTAAAATCCCATTTTTGCAAGCCATTCTTTTATGTTGCTTTAATGGATTAGTTTTCATCAAGGTCTTTTTTTATTTGACGGATAGACAAAATCAAGCTGATATGATATAATCATAGAAAGATAAATCGGAATTATGGAGGGATACTAATTATGAAAAGAAAATACAATACTTTACCTGAATCTATGAGAAAAATGGAAATGTATGGATTTCATTGGATGGAATTTGTTACGCAGATTCCATCACCGCTTTATATTATTACCTCATACAAAAGCAACGGGATGGCAAATGCTTGTATGCAGTCTTGGACTACATTTACAGGCGGCAAAAACGGTTTTTATGCGATTGTTTCCGCCGTTAGCAAATATGGTCATTTGTATCAAACACTTCACGAAACAAAAGAAGCAGTCATTAACTTTATGTCTGCCGATATTTACGATAAATGTATGGCGACCATACGGCATAATCGGTTTGATGATGACGAGATTGCGGCGGCTGAGTTAACCGCTGTAAAATCCGATATGGTAAATGCTCCGATGATAGAAGAATGCTTTATTAATCTTGAATGTAAGTTCAAGTGGGAAAAAGAAATCGCCGAGGGGGATGACTATGTTTTGATATGCCTTGAAATTGTCAATGTGCATATTGATGAATGTCATCTTGATGAAAACAATTTAGGAAGAACGGGAAAAACAGGAATCCTTTATAACATTCATCACCCAATTAATCCTGAACAATTCAGCGGTACTGCTCACGACTACTTAGGAGTAATAGAAAAAATTCGAGATTATGCTGAATATTAATATACAGAAACCACTTATTTAGTTGTTATTATTCGTATAAATTCGTATATTTTTAGATTATTTAGTTAAATAATAGGCATAAATACGGGATAATTTTGCTTTCTAATACTCCCGACAATGAAATCCTTAGATAAGTAACACCCCAAAATCCCAGTGTTTATGCGGGTTTCGAGAGTTGCGATGTCTCGGATTTACGCCATTTACGCCAAACTTACGCCAAACGGTGCAGAAAATCGTGCAGAGCTGAAACAATCGCATAATTTTAGATTTATGACCTTGATGGATTCGTTTTCATCAAGGTCTTTTTTGTTTGACGGATAGACAAAATCAGGCTGAAATGATATAATTATAGCAAGATAAATCGAGATTTGCAGAGGTGAACATATGAAAATAGAACACATAGCAATGTATGTAAGTGATTTGGAATCTGCCAAAGATTTTTTCGTCAATTATCTGGGTGGAAAAGCAAACAATGTGTATCACAATAAAAAAACAGAATTTCGTTCGTACTTCATTTCATTTGATGATGGTGCAAGGCTGGAGATTATGAATAAACCAGAGATAAAAAATATGGACAAAGACATTAATCGCACAGGTTTTATTCACGTTGCTTTTAGTGTTGGGAGTGCGGAGAAGGTAGATGAATTAACAACTATACTAAGAGATGATGGATTTGAAGTGTTAAGCGGTCCTCGTACAACGGGAGATGGATATTATGAGAGTTGTATTATTGCTATAGAAGGCAATCAAATAGAGCTTACTGTATGACAGATTCTGATTTAT
>ONVC01000062.1 GCA_900321205.1 uncultured Acinetobacter sp.
ACCCAGAAGATTACCTTTAATCCTGTATGGATTTTCTCTCATCTGCATAAATTTTTTAATTTCTTTAGCTTTCTTCATATGCGGAATAAAACAGTCTGTTATTTCACTATACGTAAGAAATGATACAGATAAGAGCAGCAAAACTACAAAAGTTTTCGGATAATTTTTTACACCGTCTATAAAATCAAAAAATGTAATTTTAAAACTATTAATATAATCTTTTATATTCAACGGGGGGATTAAAGCGATAAGAAAATCTATAAAATATGTAACTACACAAAGTATGCAAAGCTTTTTAATTTTCCATATGCTTATACCTGCAAGCGACATGGAAACAAGAAAAGCAAAAGTACCTATTACTGTAATATATGCCATAGGATTTTTAAAAACTTCCAGAAATTTTAAAAATTTAATATTTTTTAATTTATCAACGAAGGTTAAAAACAGAGTTAACAAATAGAACAACATTCCCCAATACGCTAGAGGTATTCCCAAAAATTGAGAAACTGTTGATTTTGCAGCTCCGTCACAATCTATAAAATCATTTATTGAACAAAAACTTGAAAGAGCATATTTATCATAATTCGCAGTGTAATAAATCATCGCAAGTTTAACAGACAGAGCAAATCCTATAACTGCCAGTATTTGTACAAACAACTTCCTTTTATCTATAACCATAAACAACTACCCCGATTAATTTTCATACTATATCAATTTTAGTATAACACAACAGTTTAACAATAACAGAAATAGCTATATTACCTAGTAAAAAAAGATTAGCCTGATGTAACAGGAGTCTGTGAATATTAAAACAAAGTATGAAATGTTAAGATTTATTACAAAAATCATCTAAATTGATGATTTATTTTTCTAAATGGATTGCTAATATATATCTATACTCCTTAAAAAACGACGATACACATATCCCTAATCAACAGCTATGCACGATAAAAAGTTCATAGCTTTTTTTTATGCTTATTTTTATATAAGAGCAATTAGTCTGCCCGTTTTATTATCATTATTTAATTTCAATAAAAAACTGTTTATATTACAATAAGAGTAACAGGAGAGGTTTTATGAAATACTCTGAATATTCGGTAGTAGTAATAGGAAGCGGTGCGGCAGGTTTATATGCGGCACTAAAAATAGCGCAGCAAATAAAATTACCGGAGGGAATCCTGCTGTTATCAAAATCTACACTCGGAACAAGCAATTCAAAATACGCTCAGGGAGGAATAGTCGGAGTTATGCACCGGAATCCTGATGACAGTGTTGAATCACACATAAAAGACACCTTAAAAGCAGGAGCAGGACTCAGCGATGAGAAAGTTACAGAAGAGATTTCATCCGCCTCAGATGCCGTACTTAACGATTTGATAACAAACGGAGTGGAGTTTGATTTGGACGAAAACGGGAATCTGACTTTTACTCTTGAAGCAGCACACAGCGTAAAAAGAATACTTCATTCAGGCGGAGATGCGACAGGAAAAGGTATTACGGAAGGACTTGCAAAAGCTGTTAAATCTAACGAAAATATACACATTTTAGAAAACGCCATAGCCGTAGAGCTGCTTATAACTGCTAACAAAGAATGCCGCGGTGTTATTATATACAATAAACAAACGGAAGAACACGAAATAATTTATACGTCAGCAGTAATTATAGCAACGGGTGGAACCGGACAAGTATATAAATATACTACAAATCCGCTTGGTGCAACGGGTGACGGAATAGCACTTGCCTATGAAGCAGGAGCATTGATTGAGGATATGGAGTTTATTCAATTCCACCCGACAGCGCTGGCATTAAGTCCGGAAAGCCGGAACAGATTTCTTATATCGGAAGCAGTAAGAGGAGAGGGGGCAAAACTCATCAACAAAAACGGTGAAGAGTTTATGGCAAAATACAGTGATAAGAAAGAACTTGCTCCCAGAGATGTTGTTACACGTGCAATTTTTTCAGAGATGAAAAAAGAAAACTCTGATAATGTATATCTCAATGCTGCAATTATCGGAAAAGAAAAATTATCAAAAAGATTTCCGACAATATCTAAAACGTGCAAAGAAAACGGAATTGATATTACAGAGACACCTATTCCTGTGGCTCCTGCAGCACATTATACAATGGGAGGTATTAAAGCAGGTGTAAATGGAACTACTTCAATAAAAGGATTGTACGCAATAGGAGAAGCTGCCTGTACAGGACTTCACGGAGCTAACAGACTTGCAAGCAACTCTTTGCTGGAATGTGTGGTTTGCGCTTATGAACTTGCTGATTATTTATCCTTTACAAATTTGAATACACCGAAAGTTATTGACGAAGGAATAAAGAAGATGATAGATGTTTATTCCCGTTCAATAATCGGAGATGAATATGATACTTCAACTCTCAGTTCCCGGCTGAAAAATATTATGTGGGATTATGTGGGGATAGTAAGAACAGAAGAATCTTTACTCAAAGCACAGAAAGAAGTAGAAAAATTACAGGCTGATTTTAAACGAAGAAGAAAATGCCTGAACCAAAACGAATATGAATACCGAAATATGCTCACAGTTGCATCGCTGATTATCAGAAGTGCTCTTGCACGAAAAGAATCTCGCGGAGCACATTGCAGGAGTGATTATCAGCAAACGGATACGGTCGGACAACATTCCGTTATTGATAAACTAAGTGAAGAAGGATTATGCTATGTTAAATAAATTTTTTATAGAAGAACACGTAAAACAAGCGTTACAGGAAGATATCGGGTTTGGTGATATTACAACTGATTATCTTACCGATGAAGATGACTTGATGTCTTGCACTCTTAACACCAGAGCAGACGGAATATTCTGCGGTAAAGAAGTTTTTGAAACTGTGTTTAAAGTTTTATCAGACAGAATAAAAATCAAGTTTTATTTTAATGATGGTGAGGAGATAAAAAAAGGCGACAAAATTGCCGATATAGAAGGTCCTGCAAAGTATATTCTTATGGGTGAAAGAACTGCGTTAAATTATGTGCAAAGAATGAGCGGGATATCAACAGAAACAAACAAATACCAAAAAGCAATAGGCGAATATAAAGCTAAAATCGTTGATACAAGAAAAACAACCCCTTGTTTCAGAGCTTTTGAAAAATATTCCGTAAAAACCGGCGGAGGCGCTTTACACAGATTTAATCTTTCTGACTGTGCTATGATAAAAGACAACCACATAAAGTTTTCAGGCTCTCTGACAAAAGCTGTTGAAAGACTTAAAAAGAATATCTCACACGCACATAAAATTGAAGTAGAATGCGACACAACAGAACAAGTCAAAGAAGCATTAGTATGCGGAGTAGATATCATAATGCTTGATAATATGCCGCTTATCAAAATGAAAGAGTGCGTTAACCTAATAAACGGGCAAGCAATAGTTGAAGCAAGCGGAAATGTAAACCTCACAACCGTTCGTGATATTGCTTCCACAGGAGTTGACATAATATCATCTAGCGCAATTGTTGCAAAAGCGCCAACACTGGATTTAGGACTGGATATGTAGGTTAAAGTTATTTTTTCTTATTATAATCCGGACTGCTCTTGTCTATCATATGACCTATAATTGCACCGCTGCCGCCACAGGCAGCACCGTATCCAAGAACAAACGGCAGTGCGACACCGCCCGTCATAATAATTGTTCCGCCGATAGCACCGAGCGTTCCTAAAGCTCCAAACACTCCGCATAAAACTTTTGCTGTATCATGTTTACCCCGGAATGTCGGCTGTTTACCAGTTTTTACATGTGGTACGGACTTAAAATTCTGATAATTAACACTAATTTGACTAACTCGCATAACACACCCCTTTTGAACACATGATAACAATTAAGGGATGATTATTCAAGTACGTCAATCAAAAATGTTAACATTATCGGAAACATTTACAAATGTTTTTCAATATTGGTAATAATAGCATTTTTAGGCATAAGTCCTACCATACGCTGAACCAGCTCTCCGTTTTTAAAGACAAGAAGTGTCGGAATACCGCTTATCTGGTAGTTTTGAGCAAGCTGGACATTATCATCCGTATTAATTTTTGTAAATTTAACTTTATCAGAAAGTTCCTGTTCGATTTCTTCAATAATCGGAGAAAGCTTTCTGCACGGTCCGCACCAGTCAGCAAAAAAATCAACAACAGTAACTTTGTCACTATTAATTACTTCTGTGTCGAAATTATTAATATCAATTTTTTGTACCATATAAAATCTCCTTATTTTATATTTAGCCCTTTTTACCCCTTAATATTACCACATTTGATATATTTATGCTATTATTCTATTATAGAGAAGGGCGGAGGGTAAATAAAAATCTCTCCTCATTTAATAAAATTAGTAAGGGATAGACGTGATATGCCTAGAAGAAAAGAAGTAGAAATAGTACTGGATACGGAAACAACAGGCTTAGATTATACAAGAGAACGTTTGGTTGAGTTTGCGGCAGTAAGACTTGAAAACGGCAAGATAAAAGATGAGTTTCAAACTCTGATTAATCCTCAGCAGCATATAAGAAAATCAAGTATAGCAATCCATGGCATAACACCGGAAATGGTTGAAGATGCTCCTACAGAAGAAGAAGCAATGCCGAAAATATTAGAGTTTATCGGTGATTATCCGATAGTTGCACATAACGCAATTTTTGATTACTCGTTTTTAAACGAAGCAAAAATAAGAGTTACCGGTGAGAAACTTGAAAATCCGAGAATAGATTCGCAGATGATGTTCAAGGAAATTGCACCTGAGCTGGAATCACACGGACTTGAAGCGTTAACAAAAAGATTTAACGTAGAGCTAACAAATCACCACAGAGCTATGGCTGACACAATGGGTCTTGCTCTGGCTTATCCGAAGCTCAAAAAACTTTATTTACAAAGACTTGACTGGCAGCAAAAACAGTTGAAAAATGTTGACTACCTGTTTGACAGATATTTAAGAATTCAGCAAAGCATTGCAACAATGCAGGCAGAGCTTCAGGATTTAAAATCAGTATTCAAGCTTCACTTTGATTTAGGAGGCGAACCGCTTGTTGCGGAAACAGGTGAAATGATGATTTATCAGTCAAAACAATCTTTCGGTTATGATTTGGCTGACATCAAAGGGGTTTTGGAAGACGTTGGTGCACTTGAAAAAGCTGTCAAAGTAAACAACGGATTTATTGACAGATTATGCAACGGGCTCAGCCTTTCTGAAGAATATAAAGAGATTATTCGTGATGCACGTCAGGAAATATCCGAAACAAGAAATATTCAGATTATTAAACCCGGTAAATAGAGAGGCATCATGCAACTGGAGAAAGGTGTGTCTGATACATTAACCGTTAAAATAGAAAAACTGTCCAACTTAGGTCTTGGGATAGCAAAGAATGACGGTTATGTTATTTTTGTTCCAAACACATGCCCCGGAGATACTGTCAGAATAAAGATTATCAAGAAAAATAAAAACTACTCTAATGCGGAACTTGTTGAAATTATTGAACCCTCACCGGACAGAACTGAACCTTTTTGCAGGATGCAAAAAATTTGCGGAGCCTGTCAATTGCAGTTTATAAATTATGACGCTCAGCTCAAATATAAAAAAGAAATCGTTCAGGATACTATGCGCTCAATATTTTCAAATAATGTTGAAGTAAGAGATGTTATCCCGTCTCCGCTAATAAAAGAATACAGACATAAGATTCAATACCCTATCGGACAAACAAAGGACTCTAAAAGGATTCTTGCAGGATATTACAAAACAGGAAGCCATGAGCTTGTTAATATAAAATATTGCCCTATTCAGCCCGAATACTGTGACAGAATTATAGACTTTATAAGAACAAAAGGTCAGGAAATAAACGTAAGCGGATATGATGAAAAAACAGAAAAGGGAGAACTCAGGCACGTTGTCATAAGAACATCAAACGCAAACAAAAAAAGCCTTGTAGTCCTTGTAGTAAACTCTAATAAAATATCAAAACCGATAAAAGCTCTTGCAGAAGCAATATATTGCAGCTTAGATAACATTAACGGAGTTGCGGTTAATTTTAACAACAAGAAAACTAACCTTATTTTAGGAGATAAAACCGAAACTATTCAGGGGCACGGATATATAGAAGAAGCTCTGTGCGACAAAATTTTCAGAGTGGGTGCAAAAACATTTTTTCAGGTAAATCCTCAAAGCGCTGACAACATTTTCAGATATGTAAAAAAATATATCTCTGAAAATTTTAAAAACCCTTCCATTCTGGATGCGTACGCAGGTATAACGGCTTTTGGTATATGCCTTTCAGATATTGCATCAAAGGTTGTAAGTATTGAAGAAGAAAAAGAATCTGTCTATTTGGCAAAAAGTATTACAGAACAAAATAAAATAACGAACATAGAACTTCATCAGGGAGACGCAGGCAGATTTCTTTCAAACGAGACTGTGTTAGGCAGGCAATTTCACGTAACAATTCTCGACCCGCCAAGAAAAGGTTGCACGCCTAACAGCCTGGATTATGCATTAAAACTGACAAAAGATAAAATAATTTATGTATCGTGCAATCCTGCAACACTTGCAAGAGATTTAAAATATCTCAAAGAATTTGGTGCAGAGGTTGAATACATACAACCGTTTGACATGTTTCCGCATACATACCACATAGAAAACGTTGCAATAATTGACTTAAAAAATGTCTGTTCGGATTAATTATTTTTATAACTACACCATTTGGAGTAAAATGATTGCTAATTGTAACAAAATTCCGCTAATACCCTAAAGTTTTTGAAAAATGTGCCGTTAATACATATACAGGTATAGGACATGTCATGCGAAAATTGAACGGAATCACTATAAACGGCGAGTATCTGGGTAATAGTGTTGTAATAAACGGTATGTTTAGGGCAATTTGCACTATTTCCCCTGTTATAATGCGTGATTTTGTACAGATTATTAATAAAATTGAAAAACTTGAAGATGCCGTTAAAATAAACAACTTTAACTGTGGCTTTGACAGCATAGACATAGAATTCGGCAACACACTCTCAAAAGGGATAGCCAGCCTGTATTTTAAAATGAAAAACGGTGAGCCTGAACTCACAAATTACAAACTTGTATTTGATAATAAGGAATATGGTGTACCTAAGAACACTCCGCCTGCTCTGAATAAATCGCAAATGACATATCCCAACAGACCTGAACAAAAGCAGATGGAAGAATCCGAACGTCAGAGACGTTTACGGGAGCTTAAACAGCGCAAACTTGAAGAACAAAAAAAGCTTCTTGATGAGAAGAAAAGAAGAATCGAGGAGCTTAAAAAGCTGCGTGAAAATACTACTGATCCTGAACAATTAAAACAGGAAGAAGAAAAACAAAGAAAAGCCCTAGAAGCTCTGGAAAAACAACAGAAGGAACTCCAAAGACAACAGGAAGAATTCCAGAAGCAGCAGGAAGAACTTGCAAAAAGGAAACTTGAAGCTGATAACAACGAAGAAAAACCAACCGGCATGGACAGAGGTTTGGCTCAAAAGAATGCTGCTGAGAGAGTAAATCAGGCAGCAGAAAAAAATCAGCCGCAACATATTCCACCGCAACCACAATCAGCACAAAACACGTACAGTCAGCCACAGCAGCCGCCCAACCTGCAAGTAGACAGTATGCAGGCTGATATTCCAAACATAACAGCACAAGCAGATAGCATGAATGTGCCAAATGCACCTGCTCCTAGTATGCCTCAACCAAGCATGCCACCTCAGAGTGCACAAGTTCAAAGTGCGCCTGCTATGGAAGCACCAAATATATCAGCACCGACAATTCCTGACAATAACACCATTCCGTCAGCCGAACAAGGTTCTTCTTCGGCTTCAAACAATGTTGAAAACGCTTCTACAAACATAAGTGATTCAACTTTTGAATTGAACGAAAGTAAAAATAATGACACAACCATACCTAATGACAATATAACAGAAGAGGCTGAAAAAAGTTCTGACTTCACAAACGGAGATGACTATCAAACAGATACTGGTAGTGAATATGGTGATATAGCAGAAGAAAATGACTATACTGCTGATGAACAGGAAGAAAATCAGTTCAGTGATGATTTTAATGACAGTGAGTTTAATGAAAGCTATGATGATTTTTCAGGCAGCGACAGTGATTTTTCAAATGAATATGACAGCCTAAACCAAAACGATTATCAGGATTCAGGATTTGGTTCCGATCCAATAAACGAATATGGTTCAGAAAACGCAATGCTTGATAATGAACTTGCAAGTTTAATGGGGAGCGGAGGGCAAACAATGCCTTCTCAGGATATAAAAAACATGTGTTCGGAATTTGCCGACGGATTAAGTCAGGGACTTATTCAAGGCTTAAGCCAGGGACTTAGCGAAGGTTTAAGTCAGGGACTTAGTCAGGGACTTAGCGCTCTGTTCGGCAATTCAGATTTTGGACAGGGCGGAAATAATAATAATGAAGAAGCCGGTATGGGTTCACACTCAGGAAATGGACAAAGCAACAGACAAGGAAGAGATTCCGGATATGATTCAGGAAGCAATACCGACTACAATTCAGATTACGGTAACAACTATGATTCAGATTCAAAACCCGGTAGACAAGGTCAAAACGGACAAGGTGGACAAGGACAAAGTACAACACCTGATTACGGAATGATTGACGAACTTAATAATGATGCAGCTATGTCCGCAAGAGATGAATACTCTTATGATGAAAACTCAAGCCTTGAAGACTTATCTGATTTATATTCGGACTTCTATTCAGAAAGCGAGGCAGAACAACAAGAACAGACAGTAAATACAGAAGCTGATAAAGCAAATTCTGATTTAGAAGCGTTACAGGCCGAACTGGATGCACTTAAAGCAGGAGTAGAACAGCCGACAGAACTAATGACAAAAGATGAGTTCTTAGATAAACAAAAAGAACTGGAAGAAGCAAAAGAAAAGAGCAGAAGAAAGAAATTCAGAATGGTCGGAAGCAAAGAGAAAATCACTGCAAGTGCTCTAAATGACGGTATATTTGTTGCCGGAAACAAATTCTACAAATGGGGCGATGTAAGAATATTGGAATACTGATTTACAGTTTTCATCGGAATTTTTAAGGTGCCCATAAAAGTCTTATAGTCATCGTCTTTGTATAAGTAGATATCAATATAATATTTTTCCAATTCGCGCTTAGTAAAAATTTTCTTTCCGAACAATGCCGTTAAATTATCGATTTCTCCCCCGTTTGAATAAAGCGGATGTTTTTTGGTTATAAAGTTTTTAACTGTTACAGACTCTTTTACTTCATCACCATATCTTAATACAAAATCTGCTGACATTTTTTTTATATCCTGTGAAGATACGTTTTTAACTGTGAATATAGCTTTTAGCTTATACGTAAACAAAGCTTTTCTGATAGAGAAGGAGTTAAGAAGTACTTCGACATCTTCTTTATAAATAACTTTATTATGAGCATAAATATCAAGAGAATGGATTTTGTACCTGTAATATTTTGCTTTAACCGGATCTCCGTTTAAATCCGTTATATTAGCCGCTTTTATAAGAACATTAGAGAAAATATCCCTGTCAATTTCCTGCGGTATTTTTGCTATCAATGGTTCAAAATAACTTACGGATTTTATAGGATCAAGGTCTGCATATACAATAGCCAGACGATATTGAATTTTCAAATTATCAGGGTCATATTTAAGCGCCTTCTTCAGAAATCTTGCAGCATCAGAGTTATATCCGTTCTTAACCAAAACAGTTGCTGTATCAAGGTAAGACTTAACTAACCTTTTCTTAATTGATTCATTAACCTGTTTGTCGACTTTAGCAAGTCTTTGGTAATAATAGTACGCCTGTTCGTACGCCTCTGCGGCTTTCAGATATTTATTTTCGGAATAATATTTATCACCGAGAACAATAAATGACCTTGTTTTAAAACGTATTAAACTCAATGAGTTAGTATCAACCGCATCTGCAATTGTTTTTTCTGCTTCATCAATCTTATTCTGAGCAATAAGAGCAAGTGTTAATTTTAAGTGCGCAAGGTATTTACCAGTCGGAGCTTTATTAGAAGCAATATAGTATGCATATTCAGCCTTCTGTAAATCGCCTGCAGTTTCATACAACTCACCTACACGCATAGCTACATTATAACTTTTTTCACTTAACGTACTGCTTAAATCCGAATTCTCAACAATTTGTTTTGCAACCTTCTGTTCAAGCATATTTCTTTTTTCTTTGGATACATACAAGTTGCTTATCATCTCATTTCGGGCAAGATAAGAAAGGTATGAAGATATTAATGCGGCAACCAGAAAAGACACACCTGCCGTTTTAACATATATTACTATTTCCTGTATAAAAGTCCGCTCTCTGCGTTTTTTCTTTTTTTTCTTTTCTTTAATCATTTAATTCCTGCAATGACACAGAATCTGAGTCAGTTGTATTATTTAACCATTCATAAATATCATCAATTGTCTTTTTGTTATTTATTTCAAATGATACTGATACTTTTGCCTTTTTAGGATTTTCTATAAGCTTTTTAGATGTAAAATCCCTCATATCTTCTACGATTGAAATAATATAGTCATAAATCTTTTTTACATCTTCATAATCGCAATATACTGTAATTTTATATCTTTTTAATTGTTTTGAACTTGCTCTTAAAAAC
>ONVC01000064.1 GCA_900321205.1 uncultured Acinetobacter sp.
GGTAGAAATAAAAGAGTTAATACGGAAAGACAACTCCTGTATATGTCTCGGAACTTTAATTGTATTCAGCTTATCACGTATATAGTGCTTCATCTCACCGATTATAAGACTACCTGCATAGTACTTAAAATTATCATTAATTTCCGGCGTGAAACTTTCGATAGCTTTTAATAAGCCTATGGAACCTGCCTGAATCAAATCGTCAATAGGGTCATAAGAACGTCTTGCAATTGTTCTTGCAATTCTTTTTACAATCGGAAGCATTCTTGAAACAATCAGGGCTTTTGATTTTGCTTTTTCAGACTGACTTGACGAAGAACGATAATTGTATAACCACTCTCCTATCAACTCGTACATTTTTTGTTCAGCTTCTCTGTCTTGCAAAATCATAATCTCCAATATTACTCATCAATAATAACATGAGAGAAGCATCTTAGCAATTTAATTTATTTAATATCATCAAAAATTACTTTTCTTGCCTGTTCAAACTCTGCTTTTATTCTGTCGCTGTATCTTGCCTTAGCTTCGTCAAGAACTCGCTGCGCTTCTTCAACACGTTCTTTTAATACATCAAGAACAGATGGTTCAAGTTCTTCCAGTTTTGATGCAAAACTTTTTGTGCCTTCCGCAACCAAATATGAATCCTGCACATTTGGAATTCTTTCATTATGACCGCCGCTTACACGTCTGCCGTTAATTTTTGTATAAGTATGATTTGCGCGGCGTTTATCTATATCAATTCTGAAATCAGTTACTTTTTTTGATTCACTTATTCTGGCGAGACTGTCTAAAAAATCTTTTGTATAATTCATATCCTTCAACATAGATGAGTTTGCACTTCTTGTCATTACGTCAAAGGTTTCTTTTAATGAATCTGTCGGAATAATATTTGCTTTAAAACTTGTTGTGTTATTGATTGTGTTGATTGGATAAACCTTCATTATTAATTCCTTTCTTTATAGATAAAATACTAAATTTATTACAAAATCAGCAACCAGCATATACACGGTAGACCGGACTGCCGCTTTTGTTGTTGATACACCTACATCTTTTGCGCCGCCTTTTGTCTCATATCCCTGCGTTGCACAAACAAGGGCTATAAGAACACCAAAGACTATACCTTTGAAAAGACTTATATAAATATCTCTTGTATTAAGCCAAAGCCATACAGAGTTTATATACCTTGCCGGGTGAAGTCCTATTGTTGCATGTGATACAAGCATTCCGCCCAGAATACCGACAACTTCAGCTATCATAACAACCATTGGTACTGTTATTGCTGCCGCCAGCAATCTGGGTGTAAAATAATATCCGACAGGGTCTACTTTCAGGGTTTTTATTGCATCAACCTGTGACGTTACCTGCATATTTGCAATCTCTGCAGAAATTGCCGTTCCTGCTCTTGCTCCGATTGCAAGTGCCACAAAACCCGGGGCTATCTCTCTTATCATCACGATTGCAATAGAACCGCCTATGTATGCTTCCGCTCCGGACATAAGAAATTGTTTTGAAACCTGTATTGCAATAACCGCAGCTGATACAAAAGTAATTACAAGCGATATAACCAGAGAATCAAAGCTGATTTGCGCAGCCTGAGAAAGAGAATGAGAAACCCGTGAGCCTCCGCTCATAAGATAGCGAATGCATATCCACAAATTTGTCATACATTTTCCAAGAAACTTAATCATATACAGGTGTACACCATCCTTTAAATTTTTCAGATTTTCCTCTTACAACATCAAAATACAAATCCTGTATTTTCTTTGTTATATTTCCTGTTTTACCGTCACCGATAGCCCTGTTATCAATACTTTCGACAGGTACTATCTGCGCTCCGGTTCCACAGCAGAAACATTCTTCTGCGTTATATATCTCCGTTCTTGCAACAGGTCTTTCTGCAACAGGAATACCAAGCTCGTGAGCCAAATCAATTACGGTATTTCTTGTAATACCGACTAATATATCATCAGTAATACTTGTCGTTGTAAGAACTCCGTTAAATACGAAAAAGATATTCATAGCGGAACCTTCCGTTACATAACCAGATTCTGATAAAACAACAGCATCGTCAAAACCCATCTCATGAGCATCTGTTTTGATAAGAGCTGAGTTTGCATACGCTCCGCTCACTTTTGCTCTCGGAGGAATTGCGTTATCGGAAGTTCTGCGCCAGTTTGACACACATAGTTTCAAACCTCGTTCGGCACCAAAATAATTTCCGAACGGAGTTGTAAATATTAAAAAAGAATCCTCATTGTCAGTTAAAGTCGGACCTACTTTTATTGCGGATTTATACAATGTAGGACGAATATAAGCATCTGTTTTATACTCATTTTTCTTCAATAAATCTTTTGTAATTTGTTCATACTCGTCCAACGTATATGGAGATTTCATCCACATAATTTTTGCACTTGCAAGCAAGCGCTTGTAGTGGTCACGGACTCTGAATGCATACATTTGCCCTTCCTCAGCGTTATAATAAGCACGAATTCCTTCAAAAACGGAAGTTCCGTATAAAAAAGCATGAGTTCTTACGGGTAAAACAGCTTTATCTGCCTCAACATATTCACCGTTCATAAAAACGTATTCTGTCATTCCCTAATCTCCTATCCAAACAATTATACTACAATAAATATTAAAGTTTTTGTTTTTGTTAACGAATGTAACAGCCAAAAGCAATTTTAACATTGGCATGGTTTTAATATAAATATAGTGTGTGGAGGCAATTTATGTTTGAAGTGAATAACGGTATCGCAAAGATTAACGGTAACAACGGTAAATATACAGAGGACAGTATAACAAATCCGTCAGTAAGATACGGAAGAAATTCCGTTCAGAATTTTTATACATACATAGAACAACCGATTATTAAGGATAACCACGCAACTCCTCCTATATTAGATTTAGGGTTATCACCGGATGCAGCGGAGAAAAACATTGAAAAAATAGAAAAGTATGTAAAAGAAAATGATACATACTTAAAATCTCTGCCGCCATTAGAGTATGAATATCGTTACATGCCAAACCTCCGCAAGCCGGGTGAGATTAATAATGATGCTCTTTTTGGTGCAGCTTATGAAGAACTGGGTAAAAGGACAGAAGTCAGCGTAAAAGATTTAGATACGAATCTTGCAAAAGACGACAATTACTCAGCAGGTTCCATGGACCTAAACAAAGACGGAGTTGTCGATATCGGAGAATACGGAGCCTCTATACTAACAGCAGATATGATAAGCAACAACGGAAATATTAACGGAACAATAAATCGAAACGGACACAATGCAGTTCTTGAACTGAACAAGAAAGCAAACGCACAAGCCGCAAGTGAACTCTACTCAGCCGTTTATAATCAGTTTGATTTGGAAAATGCAGCTAAGAAGTTTCAACCGTAGCAGATTAATAATTTAACTCTAAAAAATGACCCATTAATACATTTCGATTATTTTATTAATCCCGTCTTTTGCAGTATTAAACAGCTCCACCATTCTTTCAAACTCATATGGTTCGCCTTCTGATGTTGTCTGAAAATCAACTATTTTTCCGCTTTTAGTTAATATAACATTTGAATCAACCTGAGCGTGAGAATCTTCTTCATAGTTTAAATCGAGCTTTATTTCACCGTCAACAATACCGATTGATATTGCTGCAATAGGTTCAATTATCGGACTCTCTTTCAAATCACCTGATTTTATAAGTTTTTCTACAGCATCTCTGAGTGCCAAAAAACCTCCGCAAATACTTGCAGTTCTTGTTCCGCCGTCTGCCTGAATAACATCTGCATCTATTGTTATTGTCATCTCTGGCATTTTTTCCAAATCAACACAAGCTCTGAGACTTCTGCCTATAAGCCTTTGAATTTCGTGAGTTCTTCCTGATACCTTTTCACGCTCTCTTTTGCATCTTGTATTTGTAGAAGCAGGAAGTAAAGAGTATTCAGCAGTTACCCACCCTCTGTTGTCCTCATCCGACATCCATTTAGGCTTCTTTAAATCAACTGAAGCTGTTGTTATAACCTTTGTATCGCCAAATTCAACAAGTACCGACCCAAGGGCATGCTTTGTAAAATTGTGCGTGAAACTTATATTTCTTAACTGATTGTTTTCTCTTCCGTCTGTTCTCATAATCCACTCCTTATATTAAAACTTCTTTCTCATTTTTATATGTTACATACCCAAGCGGTGCCGCCGGAGGTTTTCTTAAATATTTACCCCTTGTATATATTACACCTACTTTTGACGGTTGTGAAGCAGAGGAATATTTTCTTGCAAGTTTACAGCATTCAAAAATCACATCCTCTTTTGGCTCTGTCCCGTTCACTTTAAGCAGTATATGCGAGCCTGCGCAAGACCGTGTATGAAACCAGTAGTCCTCGTCTTTGGCAAGTTTTGACACAATATAATCATTTTGTTTGTTATTTTTTCCTACATAAACATCAAAACCTTTTATTTCTAATTTTTCCACCAGAGTTTTACCTTGATTTTTTTTCTTATTTTCTTCAATTCCCAGTTCGGTTTTTATATCATCAAAATCTGATATTTTCTCTGTTGTGTTAATACTGTACAAAACATTTTCAAGATACTCTTTTTCTATATTTAAACCGTTTAACATTGCCAACGATTTTTCTTTGGTTGTTTTGGATTTGTTGAAGAGCTTGTAATAGCGTTGAGCATTCGCATTAAGAGTTTTTGTTTCATCCAGGGGTATTGTAATATTTTGGTTATTAATATAATCAAAAAGTTCAATACTTTTTTGGTAATCGCACTTTTGATAGAGATTAGCCGTCAAAATGTCACCATAAAGTTTATATTTTTCAGTATTATCGCGTTTTTCAAGAAGTGATGAAATTTTAGATATGGAGTTATTTGTTTTCTTTAATCTTGCATTTACCACTTCCAGTAACTTAATTTTCTCAGCTTTTATATTTAACCTTTCCTGCTCTTTTGCATAATAATTGTCAAGCATATCATTAACAGACTTCTGAGGGAAAGAACCATTTAAAAGTTCAGTAAAAAGGGTATATCGGTCATCTTTTACCGCAGGCGAAAAAGAAGTCTTATTAAGATAATCATTTATCTTATCCTGAGTTAACCCCTTGAATTGAAGCTTAAGTTCATTTGATAAGCATGAACTAACCGGAGGGTAAACATACTTTAGACCGCCCTGGAGCTCTCTGCATCTGCTTTTTTCTGAACCAACATTATGAGCACAACCTATAATTACCGAAGTTTCTTTATCATACAATATAATATTAGAATGTTTTCCCATCAGTTCAACTGTAAGACACAGAAGTCTTTTTTGAGAAAGCTCATCAAACGTTTCAAAATGAAATTCAATTATTCTTTCATTTTCTATTGTAAGAGCATCGGATATTCTTGCTCCTTCAAGATACTTTCTTAAAAGCATACAAAACATAGGAGGTTTGTTTGGGATTTGAATGTTCCTCCGTTTTTCATTTTCAGCACTCATAAAAGCTATATGATATATTTGAGGAGAAATATTAATATACAGCTTTCTTGACTCACCGTTATTTCTCAATGACAAAATAAAATCACGTCTGGTTGGTTGTTGGATTTTTTGCAGACGGGAACCGATAATAAAATCAATATTTTCGGTAAAAAATGCTTTTAAAGTTAGAAAATCAATATTTATCATCATTCCCTCTGAATAAGATTATAGCATTAAAAAAGGCGGTTAAAACCGCCTTTTTGTTCAAAGATTTTTTATATTTTTTCCCGGTCAACCGCACTGCTGAACAACCCTGCAAATAAATATATCTGATAGGACCACAGAAGCGACACGATAATACAATATATTACTAAACCTGCATAACCTATAAGTGTCAGATACGAAACAGAGATAAAAGTTATTAAGTATATAACTGCCGTAGAAAGAGCTGTTAGAACGAATGATTTAAAATATTTTGATACATTTGAGTTAATTAATTTTGCAGCAGCCTTAAAATTAAGAAAATTTAAATAAGACGGCTTTACGACATATCTGCAGCACATTGCTATACAAAAGAATGCAACTATTAACAGCATAAGAAACAGGATTGCATTAGAAACAACTCCAAACTGAGTACCTAATAAATCAGTTATAATACTGTTTATAACAAGCAGTACAAAAGCAAATATCAATACAACAGCAAGTAAAATTAATCCTGATAAAAACACTTTTAAACCTGCTATAAAATTTTTAACAATATCAAGTGACGGCAGTTCTTTTGTTTCATCAAGTTTTGTTTTTAATGCAGAAATGCTGTAACCGTATGGAATAAACATCACAATTAAGCCTGTAAAAAATAATATATAATACCAAATCGATGCTTTATCACCCTCTATTGCAGGCGCTAGCGTTCCTGACCAGTTTATCAAAAGATTTGCAATCAATACTACACCAAATAACGACAAGTACTTTTTCCAGAAGTTTGTATCTTTAAACATATAAATAAATGATTTAAGCATTTTATTACCTCCATATTCAAAAGAGATTATAACACGGAAAAATGCAAAATAAAAGGAAATTAAAGATTCCCTTAATTCCCTTAAACGGAGTTTAACTAATATGAAAAATTATTATTTTTTATGTATTCTGCCTGCTTAAATCAGGGTATATTATTCCCTATTGCGTTGCCATTTCCATTGCTGATTGCAGGAGTTGTTTATTTGACTTAATAAGCGCATTTACAAGTTCCATCTGAACTTTTGCTTCCTGATAATTTGCAATATTAGCTTTGAAGTCAGTGTTTGCCTGTTCTAATAATCCTGAACGAATTTCGCCTCTGCCGATTACAGGTTTGCCTGAATCCTGAGTTTCAACAAAAACACCGTTACCTATATCATAAAGTCCGTTGGGATTATGGAAGTTTGCAGTTGCTATTTTATAAAGAGGTACGGCACGATTTCCGCCGTCTGCTTTACCGTAAATTGTACCGTCTTTTTTAATTTCGTACTCATCATATTTTCCTAAAAATTTACCGTTATTAGGGTCTATCCACAATTTAATGTTTGTTGTCGGAATACTTAGAGCACCGCCTTTTAACGCTGTTTCTTCGTACAAATCAGCACTTATTGATTTTGTTCCGGACATTATCTCGCCTTTGTCGTTCAAAATATAACCCTGAACGGTTGCACCGCTTTTTGCACGGTAAACACCTTCCGAATCAAAAGTAAACTCACCGAGACGCGTATATGAAACATTACCCTCAGGACCTCTCAGCATGAAGAAACCTTTGCCTTCAAAAAACAGATTTTCTGGAGATGTTCCCGGGATTGATTTTCCCTGGTCATGATTTTTTATATTATTGTCAATTACCGCACCGCCTAAAAAAGTTTTAAACGTAACTTTGTTTTCACGGTAACCCGGAGTGTAAACATTGGTCATGTTTTCTGCAAGTACATCTAACCATTGATTAGTTGCCTTTTGGGTATTTATAGCAGTTGTGTAAAGGTCATTCATCTTTGCGATCCTTCTTTCTGTTATCTTGTGTATCTTGTTTTCTTTGTCTTTGATTTAACTCATTATAATCAATATTATTATCGTCAAATCTTTGTCTGAGAAGAGGTAAATTTTCTTTTAAATATGCCTCTGCGACCTGTGAGCTGGGAAGAAAATCTGCTGATATTTTTCCTGCTCTGTCTATCTTTATAATGACAGAAATGTTATTGTCAAAATCTATTCTTATAGGTTTGTTATCATTCATTGCTTTAGCAAGCAAATCCGCAAGAGTTTTGGATACCTGAGACGATTTTTGAGCATGTTTTACTTCATTCATGTCCAAAATACCGTTTTCTATCAGGTTTGTGAAAAACTCAACATCAGCCTTATCCATTATTACACTGCTGTAATCTACAATGGTATCAACGACAAGATTCGTTTTATTGTCAATTTTATGAATACCTTGTTCATTTTGAACGGTTTTTGTTTTTGCAATTGCCATATTCTTATTTGCAATTGCTATATTTTCTTCCATTGTTGACAAAATAGCATTTTCTTCTGCCAAATCTTTTTGGGAAGAACTGATTGATTGTTTTGATTTTTCCTGATTAACAAACCCTGCAAACGGTTGTCCGTCACTGTTAAAGTTCATATTCGCACCGGTTTGCACATTAAATTTATCCTGTTGCTCCTGCAAATTCATATTGTTATCTATCAAACCAAAAACCTCGTTTATATTTTTTATATCGTCACTATACTTGCCATTCTTGATTTTTTCCTGCCCAGATTCGTCTTTTTGGTTGAGTTTATTAAGCTCCTCAATCGTATCATTTAAACCATTAATGGCTTTGTCGGTATCTTTACCTTTTTTTGCAGAATCAGTCTTGGAAGTTTCTTCCTTCTTCTTTATGTCTTCCTGCTTTTTGAGTTCGTCCTGTTTTTTGATATTTTTCAATTCTTCTGAAAAACTGGGATTACCGTCCTTATTTGACGATGTCTTTGGAGTTTTATCGTCAGTCAAATTGTTAATAGATTTTGTGTTAGTTACGTTCATAAATTATTCCTGTTTATTCTTGTTCTGTTAAGTTGGCTTGTTCCTGTATTTGCTGTTCTTCGGAGACTTCTTGAGAATGTATGTAAAACCTCTGTACACCAATTTCTGAAAATTGTTTGAGTTCTGCCTTTTTTTCTTCTTCTATATATGCTTCCTTTTGATTTTCTTTGTGTTTTTCAAGAACTTTTACTTCCTGCTCGCATTTTACAAGTTTTGCTTTTTCTTCATCAAGAACACTCTGTAATCTTTGTCTTTCCTGCTCTAAAACATCTGCTTTATCCCAGAGGTGATGAAGGTATTTGTCATAGTATTCCATCATTCTGAAGTCAGCAGTTTTCTTATTTTGAACAGTCAAAGCTATTTCTTCCTGATTTTGTCTTATTCTTTCTTCTGCTTCATTTACAGCCTGCTGAGCTTTTAAGACTTCGACAAGCTGCGCTTCTTTCTTACGTATACGGACTTTCAGTATACTTTCTAATCTGTATTTGAAGGGCATAATATATTCTCACATGATAATTATGCAGCATGCTCATAGTTTTTAATACATCTATTTAGATGATTAATGTAAATAAAAGAAAAGTCAATAAAATTATCTGTCCAAATATCCGAACTTACGGATAAAAAGTTCTAATATTGAAGTAAACTTATCTACAGTTTCCTCAGATTCGCGATTCGCAATAGCTTTTTCAATATCATCAGTACAGCGCTTAATAAGTTTTTTATACAGATTTCTTTTTTCATTAATTTCTGATTGTTGAAGTTGTATTCGCGCAAAGTTGCAAGTTTTGACTATAGTTTTAAAATCATCAATTGATTTTACAGGTTTATATATAGATTTGTCTACCATCTTTACAAAAGTATCCGAATCAAAAACTTGTTTACCGATTTTATACACGTATTTTGTTTTTTGAGAAGATTTAAAATTACAATTATTAACAGGGATTAAATTATTATTTACACACAACATATAGTAAGACCTTCTTGGATAAATGTACTTCAATTAATAAAAAACCCGTAAAAAAATTTTTTGCCAGTAAAAAAAGAAAATTGTTAATACTGAAAATTGATAAATAAAATAAAAAAGACAATCACTTAATCCTAAGCAATTGTCTTTTCTTCTAAAAATAGATGCTGGCAACGTGCTATCTTCCCGGGGTGCTACGCACGTAGACAACTTTCTAATTTGTAGTATCACTTACCAACCTATATATTTACCCTGGCCCTCCAAGTATTGCGGATTGCGAGCGGAGTGCGGAGGACTTTTGTAAAAAGAACGTAAGTTCTTTGTAACAAAATCCGGAGACACGTTCAACGCGAGCAACCAAGCCTTCACCTCTGTAAGTCTACCTCCATTAAAAAAGATACTTAATCTTTTTTAACGGAGTCCTTGACCGTGTTCGGGATGACTCTGCCGAGCGCAAGTGAGCTGAGGGCGGAGGTCTTTTCTTTGGAGTAAGTTAAACTTACAAAAAGAAAAACCGTAGTCCCGTTAAACGCGAACGAGCAAGACACAATAACTAAATGTCACGTTTTCCTGAGAGGGAGGGTGGTTTACCTACAAAAAAAGACAATTGCTTAATCCTAAACAATTGTCTTTTTTCTCTAAAATAGATGCTGGCAACGTGCTATCTTCCCGGGAGGTGGCCCTCCAAGTATTTTCACCTCTGTAAGTCTTTACGACCGTGTTCGGGATGGGAACGGGTGGTTTACTTACGATTGGTCACCAGCAAACTTTCTGTCTGCTGTTGTCGATTATT
>ONVC01000079.1 GCA_900321205.1 uncultured Acinetobacter sp.
GGGGTCGTTTGGGTCGAGCGCAAAGGCTTCGGTACCGTAAAGACCCACGTCGTTCTGGTCAATCCAGTCCATCAACGGAATCCAGTAATCATATTTAAGATTCGGAACATCCGGTTCCGTGTATATTTCCACACCCAAGTCAGAATCTTCTAATAATGATACCAACGGTTTTTGAACAACCAGAATTACTTCTTTGCAACGTTTTTTCAAGTCATCCAGAAATCTTGAAAACATAATTGCGTCACCAAATCCCTGCTCAAAGTGAACTAACATCGTCTTATTTGAAATATCCATCTTCATATTCCATCTTTTTTTCTTGTTTTTGAATATTTCAGGGAAAGCAACACTACCCAAATCTTCTTTTTGGAAACGGTGCTGCAGGAACTTAAACCCTTCCGTAAAACGTTTATGTTTTACAAGATATGCTCCGTATGCGTGCAAATCAGAGTGAGTCGGATTCAGATACATAAGTTTTGCATACATCTCATCCGCTTTTGCAACCTCATGGAATTTGCCGTACACATAAGCAAGGTTCTTAACAACGATTCTGTTTGTCGGAGCCAGTTCAAATGCCTTTGACAGATAATAAATTTGTTTGTCTTTAAACTTATCCTGATACTCTGTTGAATACAGGTGACCCAGCATGTTATAAATTGTGTAATTATCGGGGTATTTTTCAATTGCTTTTTCATAATATTCGATAGCTTTTTTGTTATCTTTAATATCAGTGTAAACCAAATCTCCCAGGAATATATAAACATCTTCTTTATCCGGAGAAATCTCTTCAAAATGTTCAAGGAACTTAATCGCCATATCGGCATTTCCTACATTTTTCATGCAAAGACCTATTTGTTTATAAACAGTAGCCGGAAAACCGGGGAAATCGAGCATATCTCTGTATAATTGCATTGCTTCCAGAATTTTGCCGGATTCACATAACTTTCTGCCGCCCTGCATTGCATAATTCAGATATTTATTAGTTGCTAACCTTTTTTCGGGTTCGACTGTAATTTTAGGAATAGTTTCCCTAAACTTACTTAAACCCGTCTGTAAAGCACCTGATTTACAGTACTCTTCTGCCAAAGTAATATCCATTGATGTCAGCAGTTCTGCCTCTTTTACGGCATTAAGCGGAACTTCTCTTCTGACGACAAGACGTCTTGAAACCTGCATTATACATTTCCTCTCTGTTGTTTTAATTGCATAATAACATATTTTTCAGCTGAGGTGAAGATATTAAGCAAATAAATACACTATAAAACTTAGAATAAATTTAATTGCGGAGTAAGATTTTCTACATCAATTTCTGCTTCTTTTTTTCTGGTTGACAAATTCCTGGAATAATCTTTCTGCATCCTCTTCATAAGACCTTCTGAACGGGAAATAACCGATTTGGGTAAACCTGCCATTTTTGCGACCTGAATACCGTAACTTTTACTTGCACCACCGGGAACAATTTTACGTAAAAATTCAATTTCACCATTTTCTTCACTTACCGTTATCCTATAATTTTTTATTTGCGGATAAGTATTCGCCATCACATTAAGTTCATGATAATGAGTAGCAAAAATACAACGGGCCTTAATTTTATCGGCAATATACTCCGCAACCGCCCAGGCTATTGCAACACCGTCATACGTACTTGTTCCCCGCCCTATTTCATCTATCAGAATAAGACTTTTTTCTGTTGCATTGTTTAAGATACAGGCTGTTTCCGTCATTTCCACCATAAACGTAGACTTGCCGAGAGTTAAATCATCACTTGCTCCGACACGGGTAAATATTTTATCGATTATACCTATTTCTGCATAATCAGCAGGCACAAAAGAGCCAATCTGAGCAAGAATTGCAATAAGTGCATTCTGACGCATATAGGTTGATTTACCGGCCATATTAGGCCCTGTTAATATCATAAACTGTGTTTTTGCATTATCATTAGCAGAAAGTTCAATATCATTTGCGACATAAGTTCCAAGCGGTAAAATCTGTTCAAGAACAGGGTGTCTGCCATTTTTTACAATAAATCCGCCACCTTCGTTCAACACAGGACATACGTAATTGTGTTCAACAGCCGTTAAAGCAAAAGATGTATATACATCAAGCTCGGCAACACAGTCTGCGGTATCACGGATAATTGATACAAACTCTTTTGAATAGTTCCTGAAATCGCTGTACAACTTATATTCAAGTTCATACGCTTTTACCTGCGCCGTCAAAACTTCATCTTCGTGTTTTTTGAGTTCTTCCGTAATAAAACGTTCACCGTTTGTAAGTGTTTGTTTTCTCACATAATCCGCAGGAACTTTATCCAGATTAGAGTTTGTAACTTCAATATAATACCCGAATACCCTGTTATATCCGACTTTTAAGATATTTATGCCTGTTCTTTCTTTTTCTCTCTGTTCAAAATCTTTAAGCCAGTTTTCACCGTTATACATTAAATCACGAAGATAATCCAATTCCGCATTAACACCTTCTTTTATCAGTCCGCCTTCTTTAATCTGATTTGGGGCATCTTCCCTGATTGTTCTTTCTATTAAATCCGCATATTCACTTATTGAATCAAGGTGTTCTTCTATACGGTTAAAAACTTCCAATCCCATCGACTTTGCTGTTTGTACAAGTCGCGGCAGCGCCTGCAAAGAGGTTTTCAGACTTAAAAAATCTTTCGGGTTTGCAGATGAGTTGCTTAATCTCGTTGAAAGCCTCTGAATATCATAAATATTTCTGAGACTATTTTGCAATTCAAATCTTTCCCCTGAATGTTCAACAATGAGTTTTACCATATTCTGGCGTTTTATAATTTTGTTCAGGTCCTTTAACGGCTGGCAAATTATTGATTTTAAAAGTCTTGCACCCATGCTCGTGACAGTTTTGTCTATTGCCCAGAGAAGAGAACCGTATTTATTTTTTTCACGAAGCGTTTCCGTCAATTCAAGGTTTTTTCTGGTTCCTCCGTCAATGGCAACAAACTCTGACAACTCATAAGTATCAATTTTTTCAAACTTTGGAAAACCCTCTTTTGTGTTTTCCCAAATATATGCCAAAAGTCCCGCTGCTGTTCTGAATCCTAACGGACAAGTATTATACCCGATAGAATCAAGAGAAGAAATTTTAAATACCTGTTTCAGGTTATTTTGTGCAAAATTCTGCTCGAAAACTTTTGAAGGAACTTTAGAACAGTTATACATTTTTACTATTTCATCAGGCAAATCAACCGTTTCTTCAGGTACAATCTGGAACGGCTGTAATTTAAGTTTCTTGGTCTGTGCAACAATTTCTGACGGTCTTATACGTGCCAGTTCGGTCAGCAGAGTTTCATAACTCAGCTGAGTAGCCTTAAACTCACCGGTAGAGATGTCTGTGTAAGCAAAACCCCAGTTATCTTTTTCCTTATAAACCGCACACATATAATTGTTGTTATTCTGGTTTAAAAGACTGCTCTCAAATAACGTACCTGCCGTAATTATTCTCACAACACCGCGTTTTACAATACCTTTTGTAAGTTTGGGATCTTCAAGTTGTTCGCAAACAGCAACTTTAATATCCTTGTGAACCAGTTTTTCAAGATATCCGTCTAATGCTTTTACAGGAATGCCTGCAAGCGGTATTCTTCCCAGTTTTCCACACTCTCTTCCGGTCAGGGTAATCTCAAGCTCCCTTGACATAGTTACCGCATCTTCAAAAAAAGTTTCATAAAAATCGCCCATACGATACAGCAAAAGACAATCCGGATTTTCCCGTTTTGTTTCAAGGAATTTTTGCATTGCAGGTGTTAAATCATCAAACAAAACATCCGCAGTATTAATTAAGTTTATCTCTGATTTCCCCATAACAGGATTTTAACACATCAAGAACAGAATAAATCAGATAATATGTAAACAAATGTAAAAATCTTGTTTTATTTAGGCAACTTTTTTCCTTGATAAGATTTAATAGAAATGAAAAGTGTAGCAGAAAGGAACAATGTATGGTACAACCCATTGATTTAAGCAGACCGGTATATAGTGCAGTAAACATAAGTATCAGTAAACCGGAAGTAAACTCAGGAAAAACAGTTACAAATCCGGCAGAAGTTAATAATGACAACGGAATTTATAATGCCGTAAAAATTGATATAGATAATCCGTCAGTCAAATCCGAACCAAAATCGATATACGATTATCCGGAAGCAGAAAAAATCGTTACATACGATATGCTGACAGTTAATCCGATACAGTTACCGGAAGAAAATAAAGATGAAGTTTCAACTGATGAAGCCGTTGAAGTTCCTGCTCCGAGTTATACAACCATAGAAGCAGAAAAAGCTGACACAGAGGAAAAAAAAACTTCTGATGAAGTAAGCGGTCTCTCTTTCAGAGGAGATGCTCCTGCAGTAAAAAAGCCGGAAATCATTCCTTCAGAGCCAATTTTACCGAAGGTTGACGTAACTTTAGTTACGGAAAATCTCGCAAGTTCGGATAAGGATGCTCAGGCTCAGCAAATGGAAGAAATTGTAAGACTTGCCGTTATGGAGCCTGAAAAAGCAAAAAATTATCTGATAAATGATATTTTTTCGGAATTAATCAATATCACAAATGAAGATGCAACAAAGCTGACACCTCCTACTCAACAGCAGATAGAAGCAAGACAAAAGCTTATTGCAAATATTGTTGCTGTCGAAAGAGACCAAAAATCAATCGATAACTTGCCATACAAGATGAGTGATGATGAAGTTGCTCTTGCAACCATGCTTTCTCCGATGGAGCTGACTGAAAGAAATAAAGAATACGCAATTACCACATTAGGTGCTCTTTCAGAACTGTTTATTGAAGACTACAAGGCTAAAGAAGGCAAGATAGTTCCGATAACGGATGCACCCGGCGTTTCAGCCATCGTAAATGCTTTAAGAAAAGACCCTGATTCAGGTGTAAAATTAGCCGCAATTGATGCATTAAGACATATTAACAGACCTGAATACAAAGAAGAACTTTCAGCAATACTTACTCTCGCTCAGACAGACCCAAATCCGAACGTTTCAAAAGCTGCGGAAAAAGCTCTCGCTGAATTAAAATAAACTACATTTAATCTAACACTTTCAATACATGCTACACAAAAGAAAGAAACCGTTTATGCTAAAACTTAAACGGTTATCTTTTTTTATTCTATTTAATATATTTTTCGTACATGTAATCAAACGGCGAGCCGTATTCCAAAACTCTTTTATAATTATCTTTTATAGCAGGCAGCCTGTTTTCGTAATCCTCTTTTGAGCATTGTTTTAAGACTTCTTTTATATCATCTTTTGTTGAAATTTTAATGATACCGTCAGGATTAAAGAATTTATCTATTTCTGTTGCACCCAGATAAATAGGAACCGTATGGAAAGCTAATGCCGTAAGCAGCCTTTCCGTAAAGAAGTATGGCTGTATCTCGTTTTCTATACAAATAGAATACCTGTAATCCTTTAATGTATCAGAAAGGTTTACAAGCGGTCCGCGGTCAAAGGTTCCGAAAGTATCTGCCAGATGTTCATTTTTACACTTGTAAGCCAAATCATATCTGAACTTATGCAAAGGACACATCAGCTTATCAGAAGACAAAATTGATACATTTTTTGTTTTATGCATATATGTATCCTCTTTTACTTCGTCTCTTTGCCATATTGTTGAACAGAACGGAACAAACCGTGCATTATCAAAAGAGTCCAGTATTCTTGCCGAATGAGTAAAAATCAAATCAAAGTCTTTATTTAAACCTTTATGTTTAAAAAACAAATTATAAGCCGATTTTGCTATTGCCTCAGATTCAACAAGCAGAGCGTACTTTCTGTCAGGTTTACCCATTGTTTCCATAATGTGGTTTTGATTATAAAAATGAGTTTTTAAACCAAAATTATACCTGTCAAACAAAAAATTTCTTGCACATCTGTACGGAGAATTTGCCATTACATTATCACGCAGAAAAAATACTTCCAATTTTTCTCCGTACTCATTATACAGCCCGTAATCTCCTTCGCCAAACTCCAAATCAAGATTATAGTTCGGATAATATATTTTTCCGTACTTTGCGTGATGCACAGCAACACTGTGACCGTATGTTCTTCGCTTACATCTTAA
>ONVC01000048.1 GCA_900321205.1 uncultured Acinetobacter sp.
GAAGAAGTTAAATGATTTTCCAGCATTACTCTGGCGGCAAATTTATACGTTTCTTGGTTAATAGCGGAAAACACTTCCAGAGCGCCCAAACATTGTTCAACATAATTAATTTTATTATTTTTAAGCAGGAAATCCAAATCAATTTCAAAAAAGTTTCTTATACCAAAGTATGTAGGATACTTTGTTAAAAAAGCTTTTAATACTGTTACAAGAGAACATCCCCACTTTCCTCTCGGTGAATCAATTTCCGAAAATATCATATAAGCCGTATCCAAATCGTCATTCAGAACAGATAAATACGCATGAGAAACAGAACCCGGATAAATTTCGGGCAAATCAGGTTTATCACTGAAAAAGAATTGAATTTTTTCGTTAAGCCCCGCCATGCCTATTGTTTATTCTTATTGATTGAGGTTTCTTATCTTCAACAACTATTTCTTCGGTAGCACCTAAAGCATCTATTTTCTTATCGTTCAAATTAGCATTGTTTTTCATCAGCTGATTAACCGAATCCAACGCAGAAACCTTGGCATTTGTACCCATTAAGTTTGCAAGTTTTATCTGTAAGTATATTTCTTCACGATAGATTTTAACATCTTTATCAGCTTTGATAGCGACTTTACAGACGCCATTCTTCGCTTCGACAATAGTAATTTCAATATTGTCGTTAATCATTATTTTTTGACCGTTTTTTCGTGTTATTACTAACATGTCATTCCTTAATTAATCTTTTTTAAACATAGGGTAACTTATATCATACCCTGAACCTGATAATACTACTTGCCCCGCTTTGCGATTTTCCAGATTAAATATTAACGGAGCCAGAAGATTTATTGTAGTTCCTCTCGGATTATCCTGAGGTATAGATGTTATATTCATAACAAGCAAACTTTCAGGATTTGTAATCTCTAAATCGTTTACCACGTTATCTGCCAAATCTACTGTATAATCATAATCTAATGCTGCAACTGAAATAATAGGAAATGCAAGAGCCGGTTCTTCGATTGACTGAAGCCATTTAAAAAGAGTGTCTTTATCAGGTTCTAAAATAGTGTACTTAGTTAAATTATTAAAACCGATAATAGGCAGCACAAAATCGAAAATCCTGCTTTCCTCTATTTCTACTTCTCCAAATTTTACTGTTTGAATTTTCATTAACCTAACTTTCTAAAAATTAGCTGACATTTGAGTCGACAAAAGCGATTGTATGATTTGAGGATTCAAATCAACTGTTCCGCCGTTTTTTGAATATAACATATTCATAATATCATAATTTTTTCCTGGATTGCCCGTACCCAGAAGACTGTTTAAATCAGAACCATAACCGTTACCAAAAACAACATCTGACAAACCTGCTCTTTGCAAAGTTCTTATTGCAGCAACAATTTCATCATTTGTAGGTGCGTAAGATGAAAAGTCCTTATACCCTCTGAACTTGTCAGGTGCAAGTTCTTCGTTTCTGTTAATTTCACGTCTTAGATTTTCCATTTTTTCTTTTTCATGAACACCACGTGCCTTTTCTGAAAAACCGGAACCAAAGCTTCCTTTTATAAATTTGTCTTCCGGAGATTCTTCAACCGGTTTCTTTAATGGTTCATGACAAAGAGAAGGTTCTTCTATACATCTTTTACCTTTTTTTGCATAACTGCCGAGAACACCGTTTTCAGACAGAATAATAACATTATTATATGCATTAATTGCATCATCTTTACGTCCCAGCTGGACATTTGACATTGCAAGATAATATTGCGCCAATGCATTTGAAGGGTCATCTTTCACAATTTTTGAGCAAAGCATATAAGCCTGTGTGTAATTACCTGCTTTATAAAATTTTATTGCCTGAGCAGTTTCCGGAGTTGTTGCTTTTACCTTTGCGTAAACAACATTCACGGATGCAATAAGTATCAAAACGCAAAATATTCGTAAGATTGTCTTTTTCATTTAGCTTTAATCCTTTGCTTACTCTTCTAAATACCTCATCTTTTATTCTAAGGTAAACATCATGTAATTGAATTATACACCATGTTTATAAGGATAACAAGTTTTTAGTCAATATAAAGTCACAAATTTCATCTTCAAGGTGTATATTATATACTCTGTTAATTTCTTTTATAAAATAACAAGGGCTTGTTACATTAACCTCAATAATTTTTCCGTCTATAACATCAAGTCCTGCCATCTTAATCCCCATTGAGTTAAGTTTTTTTGCAACGGGAGTAAATACATCCAAATCAGATTTTGTTAGGCCCGAAGCCGTAATAAAATCATCATTATGGGTATTAAACTTAAAGTCATCCTGTGTAGGAAGTTTTTTTATTGCATATGGCAAAACTTTGTCACCAAGAGTCAGTACTCGTATATCTCCTTGCTTTACTTCCGGAATAAATTCTTGAACCATTATAAGAGTTGTTTCATTATTTGTCATGGTGTTAATTATTGTTCTTGTATTAGGATCACCGTCATACAAATACATAACGCCTGAACCGAAACATTTGTTCAAAGGTTTTAAAACAATTTGTTTATGAATCTTCAAAAATCGTTCGATATCCATAAGAGAGGCTGTTACGATATTTTCTGACATGTATTCCTTAAAATAAACGCTGTGAAGCTTTTCGTTAAAATCACGTATTGCAGAAGGAGAGTTAATAACTTCAGCCTTTTTTACAAAATCAAAAACATAAGTTGCATTAATGTAATCGATATCAACCGGAGGGTCAGGTCTGAACATGACTAAATCAAAATCATCAATTTGATTCTCTGACAAAATGTTTTTATAGAAAATATTACCGTCCTGAACAAATGTCTCATAACATTTTGCATAGGGAACATCTGCTTTCAAAGACAAATACGGATTAATCGTAATATAAACTTCGTTATTTCTTTCCAGGAAACCCTTTATAAGCCAAAAATTTGTAACAAGATTGTTAAACTCAAAGTATTTTAGTTCAATTTTATCAATGACAAACAAAATTTTCATAATTAAAACCCCTTATTATAAGTAAGTTTTAGCACTAACAGAGAACAAAAACAACAGAAAACTAAAATTTACCGGAATAAGAAAGTTCCTGTGAACTATAAGAAAGAATATAATTTACTGCATCTTCAGGAGTCTGAGCAATATAATATAACTCCTCTGTACCTTTTTTCGCAAATTTACTTTCAATTATTGTGCCAAAAAATTTAATCAGGTTATCATAAAAACCGTTGGTATTTAATAAAATAATAGGTTTTTTGTTATACCCAAGTTGTTTCTGAACAATCATTTCTGAGATTTCTTCTAATGTTCCGAAACCGCCGGCAAGCGCAATAACACCTTCTGATATCTCATCCATTTTAGCTTTTCTCTCTCTCATGCCGGTTGTTAATATAAATTCTTTACAATCATCAGGATTGCCATATCCCAAGTCATAAAGTCGTTTGGGCATTACCCCTATAATTTGTCCGCCAAACTCTTTCACTTTTGATGCACACGCATACATCATACCTAAACGGCTGCCGCCATAAACTATATTCATTCCTTTTTTACCCATGAGCATTCCGAGTTCGGAAGCATCTCTGTAATATATTTCATCCAGATTATTAGATGATGAAGCAAATACACAAATATTAACCATTAATTAAAACTTCCCGAAATTAAATAAGAACTGGAACAACATAATCCCGTACCTGATTTAGAACAATCCTGTCTCTGTTTCGCAAGAGATTCGTTTTTACAGAAGGGTTCAAACCTGTCAGGGTAAATATTATATCCAAAAACATCTTTTCCCCATACATTAGGACCTATTGGTCCGTTAACGTCATACATTAAAATCCCCAAAGCACCTGCTGAAGATGACTCATATAACCGGTATGCAACAACAGCATTTGAATATGTGAGTTTAAAATTATTAAACCTGTATTCTGCACTTGGGAAAGTACCGTTCATATACGTTATTTTATATAAATCCGTATCAGATTTAATTTCTCCTGCCATAACGGAATCAAAGGCTGTCGGGAAATCAAAGTCATGAATATCTTCCTGCGTACCAATCGAATAATGAATATTTAAGAAATCACCCTGAACCTTACGCCATCTTGAAGCATTTTTTGCCTGCATGGTTTCGTCCAGAGATAACGGAGCAACAAGAAATGCAACTATAAGAAATATTACAAATAATATTGAAACTTCAACTATTGTGAACCCTTTTTTCATTTTACACTCTCTTTTTTACGATACATATTATTACATGTTAGCAGATTATCTACTATTATACAAATATATTAATACTAACCTGCAAGTTCAATATTTTTCTTTTCCTTCATAAGACCTTCGTATATCCATTCTGGAATAAAGTTTTTACCTAAAATAATTTGTCCGTTCATGATATTCGGTGCGTGGAAATCAGAACCGCCTGTTACGATTAGGCCAAGATTTTCTGCCATTGAAGAAAAATATTCTACGATAGCCGGAGAATGTTTTCTGTGATAAGCTTCTATCCCTCTTAAACCGCAGTTCATAAGTTCTTTTATAAGTTTTTCAGCAATATCAATATCATACGGATGCGCAATAACAGGGATTCCGCCGGAATCATAAATAACCTCAACCGCATCAAACGGAGAAACTGTTTTACGTTCTATATAAACGGGCGAATTTTTGTGAATATATTTGCTGTATGCTTCCATGACGTTACTCGTTCCGCCAACATTTGTTATTGCTTTCGCAATATGCGGACGACCTATACTTCCGCCTTCTGCAACCATGTCTTTTACATCTTCAAAGTTTATTCTGATACCTTCTTTTTTAGCCAAAAGTCTCAAAATTTCTTTAGTTTGTTTAATACGTGCCTGCTGTTGAGCTTTAAGCATAGCCTTAAAATCAGGTTTTGAAGCATCAGGAAAATATCCTAAGATATGAACTTCATAATCCTTATAAAGTGTATTCACCTCTATACCGGGAATTAACTTCAGGTCAATATTTTTAGAATTTATATAATTCTGAGCCACATTATATGATAAAACGTTATCGTGATCCGTAAGTGCAATAACTTCCAGCCCTGCTTCAACAGCCAAGTCGACTATTTTTTCGGGAGAGAATACGCCATCCGAATAATAGGTGTGTATATGGAAATCACCCTTCATTCCACACCTCCGATAACGGTAATGTGATTTAAGCAAATTTTTGTATTTAAATATTTGCCCCTCATGTTTACCCCTCCTCTTTATTATTTATTATTACATTAATTCTGTTTATCTGTATTGACTTAGTTCTATCAATAAGAACCTCAACACCGTTAACCTGCGCTATCGGAGATTCAGATATCTCATATCGTTCCGGAAGGCTGGTGGATAATCTTCTTAGAGAAGTTTCAAACTCCATTCCTATAACACCGTCAACCGAACCGCAAAATCCTGCATCGGTTATATAAGCCATTCCCTTATAAATCTGCTCATCAGCAGTCTGAACGTGCGTATGAGTACCGAAGAATCCTTTTATTAAAGAATTTTCTTCTGTGTTATATTTTTGCGCAACATATTTTGAAAAACATATTTTTTCCGCAGTAGCTTCTGCATGGAAGTCAATAATTATATGCTCAACACCAAGCTCTTTTAGTCTGTCAATTTCTTCTGTCACAACCTGCCATGGTGAATCTATCGGAGGCATAAAAACTCTTCCTAATGCATTTATTACGGCGAGTTTTTGTCCTTTAACATCAAATATACGGGAACCGACACCTTTTGTTCCTTCGGGATAATTAATCGGTCTGATTAAATTTTGAGCCTCATCTATATATTCGTATATGTCTTTTTTATCCCAGATATGATTACCGGAGGTAAAACAGTTTATTCCTGATGAAGATAAATCTTCATAGTTCTTCTTTGTTAAGCCGAAACCGTGAGAAGCATTTTCTATATTTGCAATAACAAAATCAGGTTTTTCTTCCGAAGATTCAATATACAACTTAACGGCAGTGCGTCCTTGCCTGCCGGTTATGTCGCCTAAAAATATCAATTTTATTGTATCATTTGTCATATTAGTGTTTTACGGAGTATAAGTAAATTTTTATATTTAACTTTTACCCACTTACCCAACTATTTTGCTATTTCTGTTGTTCTGAACTCTCTTACTACCGTAACTTTAATTTGTCCCGGATAATCAAGCTCGTCTTCTATTTTCTTAGCTATATCTCTTGCAAGTTTTTGTGAAGCCAAATCATCAAACATTTCTGACTGAACAATAACACGAACTTCACGACCTGCCTGAACAGCAAAAGATTGTTTAATACCTTCATAGCTGTTAACTATCTCTTCAATCTTCTGTAATCTCTTTATATAGATTTCCAGAGTATCACGTCTGGCCCCCGGACGTCCTGCTGATATAGCATCAGCAAGTTTTACCAAAACAGCTTCTATTGTATTAGCTGTAACGTCATCGTGATGAGCTTCGATAGCGTGAATAATTTCCTGTTTTTCGCCGTATCTTGAAGCAAGTTCAACACCCAGCTGGATATGAGTTCCTTCCTGAGTCTGGTCAACGGCTTTACCTATATCATGAAGAAGCCCTGCTCTTTTTGCGACATAGACATTTGCACCAAGTTCAGCCGCTAACATTCCTGCAATATGACCTACCTCAAGAGAGTGTTTAAGAACATTTTGTCCGTAACTTGTTCTGTAATAAAGTCTTCCCAGGTTTTTAATAAGCTCTTTGTTTAAGCCCATTATACCCATATCAACGGCAGCGTTTTCGCCTTCCTTCATTATTTTCTTTTCTACTTCTTCTCTTGCTTTCTCAACGGTTTCTTCTATTCTTACAGGGTGAATACGTCCGTCCTGAATAAGTTTTTCTAACGCAAGTTTTGCAATCTCACGCCTTACAGGATCAAAAGAAGAAAGAACGACGGCTTCAGGAGTATCATCAATAATCAGGTCAACTCCTGTCAGAGTTTCTAAGGTTCTGATATTTCTTCCTTCACGGCCGATTATTCTTCCCTTCATTTCGTCATTCGGAAGCGAAACAACAGAAACTGTTGATTCAACAACCTGTTCAATCATACATCTCTGCATTGTTGTAGAAAGAATCTCTTTTGATTTTTCAAGAGCATCTTCCCTTATCTTAGCTTCATTTTCTCTTATTAACTGCATCTGTTCTTGTGCTAAATCGCTTTTTAACTGATCCATAAGCATTCTTTTAGCTTCTTCAGCACTTAAACCTGCAATTCTTTCAAGTTCTACTGTTTGTTTTTGAACTATCTCAGCAAGAAAATCTTCTTTTTCAATAAGCTGATCTCTCATTTTATCAAGTTCAGCTTCTTTGTCGGTAACTTCCTGAATTTTTGATTCAAGCACGTCTTCTCTCTTGCTTAATTTGCTTTCAATCTGAGCAAACTCGCGTCTGCGTTCTCTTTCATCTTCATTTAATTGTTCTCTCTCATTATGCAGCGCTTCCTTTGCTTTAATAAGAGCTTCTTTCTGCATAATAGATTCTCTTTCCTGCAAATCTTTTTTTGCAATATCAGTCTGGGTTTTAAGATCTCTGTACTTTAACCCGAGTACGACAATAATAGCAACCAAAATTACGGTCACTACAATTGCAGCTGTGAGCATTCCGTTCATGCGGCACCTTTTGTCTTTCTATTTTTTTATATATACACGACTTTCGGGCACATATAACCTACCCGACAACTACTAATATTCTCTTAATAATCTTTTCTATCGCATATATCTTCAAAAATTTATTATCTACTACTAAAAACATCATATCATACATTTTATATTTTGTATATAAAGGGGTAAATATATATTAAGCTGAATTTTCTTTTTTTTTAAACACTAAAATAACCTGGTCAGGTAATAGTTTTACAAGCTCTGTCAGGGTTTAATAATTGTATTAAATCTTTTTCATACTTCCAGCTATTCTTAATTCCAGAGGTAAATATGATAATTTGCCTCTTTTTTTTGTAAAAAAAGGCGGTAGTTTTGGATTTTATATTTACCCATTTACCACCGCCATTTATTAAAGCTCTCTTTATATCCTTTGTTTATTTAATGTTAATGTAATTAAATTGTCATTCCGAACTTGTTTCGGAATCTGTTATCCGGCAAGACCCTGAAACAAGTTCAGGGTGACAGTATATTGTCCTTGTATTTACCCCTACCCCTGTATTGCATCATAGCAATCTGAACAGATAGTTTCATGTCCATGGTGTTCACCGAGTTTACGATATTTCCAGCAGCGTTCGCATTTTTCGCCTTCAGCTTTGGTTACCCAAACCGTAATATCGTTTTCTGTATATTCATTCAAAGTTCCTTCCGGTTTTGAATCAGACACATAAGCCTGTGAAACAATGAATATATCAGCCAAGTCTTTTTCATTGGCTTTTAGGAGTTCTGCATCGGCTGATTTTACATATACTGCAACTTCCAGTGAACTTCCGACTTCTTTAGAAGCTCTGAGTGGTTCAATAGCACGAGTAACAACCTCTCTTGTTTTTAAGATTTTTGTAAAATCTTCTTCCAGCTGAGGATTGTTCCACTTGTCATTTACCGCTACCCAGCCTGCGAGCAGGATACTTTCAAGTCCGCCTCTTTGGTTAAGAGGAGTGTTCTGCCACATATCTTCTGCCTGGAACGGCATTACAGGTGCAACCATTCTGACTAATGCCTGATATGTTTCATAAAGAACTGTCTGACAAGCGCGGCGAGATAATGATTTTTTGCCTGCCGTATAAAGTCTGTCTTTAACAATATCAAGATAGAATGAACTTAAATCGACTGCTGCAAAATTCTGAAGCGCCTGGAAATATTTGTAGAACTCATAGTTTTCAAATGCTTCCGTTACTTCTGCAACAACTTTATTCAACTTATGCAAAGCAAATTTATCAATATTTTTAAGTTCTTCGTACTGAACGTAATCTTTTTCAGGGTCAAAATCAAAGATATTACCGAGTAAAAATCTTGCGGTATTTCTTGTTTTCTTAAAGATTTCAGCAAGCTGTTTAACGATATTATCACCGATTTTGGTATCGTTTCTGTAATCAACTGACGCCGCCCAAAGTCTAAGAATATCAGCACCATAGTTTTTGATAATATCATCCGGTCTTATGTAGTTACCTAATGACTTAGACATTTTTCTTCCGTCTTCACCAAATACAAATCCGTGAGTTAGAACCTGTTTATAAGGTGCTATTCCCTGAGTTGCAATTGAAGTCAAGAGTGAGGACTGGAACCAGCCTCTGTGCTGATCTGAGCCTTCCAGATATAAATCAACAGGTGTATGTCCAAGTTCGTCTGCTCTTTTTTCTACAACAGCTCTCCAGGAAATTCCTGAATCAAACCACACGTCCATAATATCTTTTTCCTGACGGAAGTGAGTTTTTCCGCATTTAGGACATACAAAACCCTGCGGAAGCAAATCTTTTGTTTCTCTGTTTACCCAGGCATCAGAACCTTCTTTTTCAAATATAGAAGCGATATTTTCAATGGTTTCATCAGTGCAGATAACTTCACCACAGTCCTCGCAATAGAAAATAGGAATAGGAACACCCCAGGCACGTTGACGTGAAATACACCAGTCAGTACGACCTTCTACCATGTTTCCGATTCTGCTTTCTCCGCTTGCAGGAATCCATTTTACTTTGTGAATTTCTTCCATTGCTTTATCACGGAATTTATCAACCTTAACAAACCATTGCGGAGTTGCTCTGTATATAACAGGGTGCTTACATCTCCAGCAGTGGGGATATGAGTGACTTATTTCGTTTTGATGAACAAGTGCTCCGCAAGCTTCTAACATATCAATAACCATATCGTTACCTTTATAGTAGGGAACTCCGACAAGCTCAGGAATTCTTCCTTCTTCTGTCCAGCACCCTTTGCTGTCCAGAGGAGATAAAACTTCAATACCATATTTACAACCTACTTCGTAGTCTTCAAGACCGTGACCCGGAGCAGTATGAACAAGACCGGTACCTGCATCAAGAGTAACGTGTTCACCTAATATTATTTTTGATTTTCTGTCAATGAGCGGATGGAAAACTTCCATAAGTTCAAACTCTTCACCAATAGCAGTATCAAGAAGTTTAATCTCATTTTCATCCCAGCCGGCATCTTCCAAAAATCTTCCGAGCAAGTCTTTTACAACAACATAAACATCACCTCTGTATTCAAAGAGCTGATAATCATATCTCGGATTCATTGATATAGCAACGTTTGAAGGAATTGTCCATGGAGTTGTTGTCCAGATAATTGCATAAATTGGTTTTATATTATCAGGGATTATTCTTAAATTTATTCTCTCTGTTGATTCTTCATCAAACTTAAATCTTACATAAATTGATTTAGAAGATACATCAGCATATTCTACTTCGGCTTCGGCTAATGCTGTTTCACAACTTGCACACCAGTAAACAGGTTTAAGTCCTTTTTCGATATAACCTTTTTTGTACATTTCACCAAAAACTCTTACCTGTTCAGCTTCATATTCAGGTTTGATTGTTAAATATGGGTTTTCCCAGTTACCTAAGACACCCAGACGCCTAAACGCAGCTTCCTGACCTTTTAAACTATTTGCTGCGTATTCTCTGCATTTTGCTCTGAGTTCACCTTCGGTAATTGCGTGACGTCCGCCTTTGATATTTTTTACAACAGCATTTTCAATCGGAAGTCCGTGAGCATCATACCCCGGGACATACGGAGCATAAAAACCGTTCATTGATTTATACTTAATAATGATATCTTTTAAAATTTTGTTCAAAGCTGTACCAACGTGGATTTTATCGGAGCTCAGATACGGAGGTCCGTCATGCAAAACAAAAGAGTTTGTTTTATCTTTGTTTTCATTAATCTTTTGGTAAATATTATGCTCTTCCCAGAACTTTTGAGTCTGAGGTTCTTTGTTAATTGCATTTGCTCTCATCTCTAACGTAGTCTGAGGCAAGTTTAATGTTTCTTTATACTCCATTTTGGTCTGCTCCATTTGAATTTCCTTCCTTATATTCATCTATATTAGATACTGTCGCCAATTTTAATTTCTTATTATTTTTTATAAAATCACTCATTTTATAATAGTCAAACTGATTTTCCCATCTTGCAATAACTACCGTTGCCACACAGTTTCCTATTAAGTTTACAGTTGTTCTTCCCATATCTAATATTTGGTCAATACCCAAGAGTATTGCGACACCTAAAATAGGAATACCAAAACTCGTCAGTGTTCCTGCCAGAACGATAAGAGCAACTCTCGGAACGCCTGCTATACCTTTACTTGTAAGCATTAAAGCAAACATAATAACTAACTGCTGCTCAAAAGTAAGTGCGTGTCCGACAAGCTGGGTTGAAAAGATTACTGCCATAGCAAGGTACAATGTTGAACCGTCAAGGTTGAAAGTGTATCCGGTTGGCATTACAAAACCGACAATTGATTTTGGAACACCAAAATCTTCCATAATTTTCATAGCCTTAGGAAGTGCCGCCTCCGAACTTGCAGTAGAAAATGCCAGCAACGCCGGTTCCTGCAATGCTTTAAATAAAGCTCCCGCAGATATATTAACGATTTTGCACGCCACAAAAAGCACAAATAACACAAAAGCCGCAAGTGCAACATACAAAGATAAAATTATTTTTCCGTAATTAAACAATATATTGATTCCGTTAGAGCCGACCGTATAAGCGATTGCACCAAATATACCTATGGGCGCAAAAAACATAACGTACTCGGTGAACTTAAACATTATTGACGCAAGAGAGTTTAACACATCAACAACGGGCTTTGCTTTTTCACCCACAGCACAAATTGCGAGTGCAAAGAATATACAAAAAACAACTATCTGCAACAAATTACCTTCGGACATTGCCTGAAAAATACTGGTCGGGAATAAGCCCAAAACAAGTTCGCCAAAAGAGTTGTGGTGAACGGTTGCAGCTGACTGTACAATAGTATTCAAACCCGTATGAGCAGATGCTATATTTTCCATCCCTTCACCCGGTTTAAAAAGATTAGCAAAACCAAGACCTATAAAAAGAGCAATAGTTGTTACAACTTCAAAATATACTATTGTCTTCACTCCCAATCTGCCAAGACTCTTTACATCTCCATGTCCTGCAATACCTACTACAAGCGTTGCAAAAAGCAAAGGTGCAATAATCATCTTTATCATTCTGAGAAAAATTTCAGCGAGAACATGAAGCCTTACTGCAAAATCAGGGAATAACCACCCTGTCAGTATTCCTAAAAATAATGCGGCAAATATAGCAATTGTCAGTTTCGACTGTTTCAAAATCTTTTCCCTTCGTTATTTAATTATATTACAAACAAAAGATTTTGAACATTTTAAGCATGTGAAAAAAGACGGACAAAACCAACTTTAGTTTTACCCGTCATGATATACCTGAAAACTATCCCTTTATCTCAGATAAAAACTTATTCATTGCACTCTGAGATATCTCTGCCGTATCTGATATAATCAGACCGGCAACAGTGTTTGACGCCTGCTGGAGTCGTACCTGTCTTGCCAAATAACTTGCCTTTGTTTCCTGTGTCCTCGCAGCATTGCGGATATTATCTTCTATTTGGGCTAATGTACCATAAGATTCCATATTGCTGTCCCTGTCGCTCTAAGATAACCTTACAATTACATGATAGCACATGTTATATACAATTTCAATACTTTATATATAACAAATAGTAAATATTTTCTCTACTTCTTCATATCAGCAATACACTTGTCTAAAGCTTCCTGCGAAATATCCAAAG
>ONVC01000133.1:0-977 GCA_900321205.1 uncultured Acinetobacter sp.
ATGAAGAAAAAGATTGATGTGTTTCATGGCGTAGATGGTGCTGCGTCTGCAATTGTTTTTTTTGCAAATCCCTGTGTTATGCAAATTGTATTGATGCATTTTACGGATATCAGGCTTACGTCAAATCAGAAGAGTAAAAACAGCAAACACATTGAAAAACTGACAGGAATAAGAAATTACCAGGCTCATGAAGCGCAAAGAGTTGCTTTGCTGGAGAAAGTAAATAAGCAGAATTTTAGAGAGATGTTGAAACGTGTGAAAACTCTTTCTGATCAGGATGCGTGTATGAACAGCACCAACTTTTTGCGGTTGATGGGTTATCTGAATTCAAAGTCAACCAGGTGGATTGATAGAATTAATGAGGTACTTGAGGGATAAGGAGAAAGATTATATTTTAGTTTAAGGAATGTTTTGGGGGAAATTACAAAATGAAAAGAAGAAAGGGTATACACTTTTATATTAACATAAGAAACTTTAATAATATTATTTTAGATGAAGAAGCTATGACTGGTAATGTTACTCATTCCCTTCATGCATTGGATACGTTTTTTTCTTCTATTGAAAACTATGGCAAAAAGGAATATCCTGAAGTATTTATGGTGGAAAAGATAACTGGTTCGCGTCTTCATATGTATGTGCTTGATGATTTGGTGCCTGCGTTTCAGGTGGTAAAGGAAGTAACTGCTTATGCCTATAAGTTATCCAAATGCATCAATAATGATATTGGGAAATACAAAACGCTGAAAAATTTTTATCTTCAGGTAGGAGTAGCTTATGGTAAGTTTTATGAATTTGAGCTTGTGGCTGAAGATAATTATTCTGAAATGACGACAATTGGTTATGTTGCAAATTTCGCGGCCAAACTGCAGGCACTGGTTTCTACTGCCTATATTGCAATATCCGAGGATATTTATAAAATCTTAGAAAATGATGAAAAAGAAAAGTACAAAAGAGTCGATGATGATACTATAAAAAAA
>ONVC01000133.1:984-2374 GCA_900321205.1 uncultured Acinetobacter sp.
AAAAAATAGAATATGATAACTCTTTAAACCTACAAGATATTGAATTTTCTAATGTAAAGAAGTTGCTGAATTTTGATGTACTTAGTAAGAAAAAATGCAAGAAGATTCAGGGTATTCCTGTATTTGCAGATGTCCGTGGTTTTACAAAACAATTCGCAGAAGATGATAGCAACCTTGAGGAAATGGCAGCAAAGACCCGGAAAATATTAAACTCTATGTATGATGTTAGTACGAAACATGGCGGTGTACATGTGCAATTCCAGGGGGACAGGGAGCTTTCTCTTTACCATAATGTCCCCAGTGATTACAGTGGTGATGAATATTTCCCCGGGACTAAGTGCTTTAAAGAAGCTGTCCTCGCTTCCATGCGTATGATTGATGTTGTCAAACCTTATAGTGTTCATATTGGCGTAGGAAACCATTTTGGAACATTGTTTGCTACCAAGTTGGGTGCCAGGGAACAAAAAGATAATATCCTTCTCGGTGATACTGTAATTACTGCTGATAGCATGGAAGATAAGTGCGCCGGAGAAGATCAGATTGCAATTACAGAAGAGGTTTATACAGGGTTAAAAACTGAAGATCCAGAGTTAGCCGGTATTTTTCATCGTAAAGAAGATTATTACATAACTACAATAGGTTATCAAAAACGTCTACAGATTATTTCTGAGAATTACAAACGAAGTAATACAGTTAAGAATTTATATAACGGCGCATGGGGTGATGGCTTATAAATAATAAAATTGTTATTGATAAAACGAAAGAATTGTTATCAGATGTATGGATGAAATATTCCAGAGATGTTCAAAACGATTTTACGGAATTAAAGGGCACTTATCCATTTTCAACTCTTACCTTTCCGCTGTGCTGTAGACCGGAATGTGCATTAATACGGGTAGTAGCTGTTAACAAGATTTTGGTTGATGCAGTAAACGGAGTTGAAACGGATTTTTTAGGCGAGTATTCCAAAGAGTTATATCTTAAAGTGCCAGTGGATTATAAAGAGAATGGTTGCTATGTCTATGGGGCGCGTTGGCTTGATATAACAAAACTGAATTTTCAAGATATACATCTTGTTCGTGAAAAAAGTATAACGGAAAACACCATATGGGGATATAAACTTTGTGTGGGCACGCCCGAATCGTTTGCTTTGATGCAAAATGTAATTTTGGAAAATGTAAGGACGGCAGAGCATATGTTGATTGGGTATGAACATATTATGCGTGGCGAAACAAAGTCGCTTGACATAATCGCTTATGACCATGGCGATGCTGGCAGGAAACAGTTTAAGAAAAACAAACACAGATTTATTTCAAAAAAGTGATTAACGGGTAAGAGAAATGAATATGTTGGAACAGAACAAATATGTCTATGACTTGGTTAATAAGTG
>ONVC01000118.1 GCA_900321205.1 uncultured Acinetobacter sp.
TTTCCACATATTCATCATTTTCCAGAATAAAAACTTTTTTGGGTGCAGCACTCATTTTTCATTTCTCCAATCGTTTTGTATTTTTTTGCAAAACGATTGAAGGCGGACTTCTGCACTTTATGCTTTTTTTGGGCATAGAAAAAGAGCATAACAGTTTTTTAAAGCTGTCATGCCCTATGTAAAAGATATTAACTTTTGCACTCCAAAGTTGCCCCCTATATCAAGCGTTTAAAAATATGATGTATCATATTTTGGCATAATATAGCATTGTATATGTTTATTTTACAGACAAATTGAAGTAAACGGTGATTTTTAAGGAGTAAACGGCAATATTTTCCCTTACAGCAAAATCCGCCAAATACATTCAGCATTTGACGGATTTTTCATCAGTTTTCTTTATTTAGGCTGTTCAGAAGTTAAGTAAACACATCATCAGTCCACTTATCACTTTTAGCAGTACCGCATCCCCCCTAATACAGCACTCCAACTGATTTGCGGACTTAATCCAAACGGATCAAGCAGACTAACAGGGTTGCCCTGACAATAAGCATAGCAGCGATTACTTTAGATATTACCACATAAATACCAATAAAACAGTCTTTTTTACTCCTCAAACGGTTCTAACGAAAATATATTTGGTAAACCAAGTTCCTTAATCAAATCAATTGCTTTAGATTCATCTATACCAGTAACTAATTTCACAGGAATATTGTGAATTATTGATAACAATTCTTTGGGCATAAGATTAAGAGATAAAGTTTTTTTGATTTTTACCAAATCTTTTAATCCGTTAGGCAGAGAATCTATCAAAACAATATTTACCAATTTTTCTGTCTTTTCGTTCTCTGGTTCTTCGGCTATTTCTTCCAACCATTCGTTTAATGCATCTCTGGGATTCAGCCTTAATGCACGAAGTGTGTTACTGTAATCAGGGGGCATTATTTCTACATTTATAACAATACCTAACCTTTGCTTTCCAGTTCCGAATAAGCCCTCCTCATCAAGCTCAGACATAGCTTTTTCCATAGAGTTCATACGAATATAAAACTCATTTTCTTCTTCATCTTCAGTAGATAAGGATGAATCTCTGGAAGCGAATATTTCCGCTATCTCAGAAAAATATTCATTCCCATACATACAATAAGGTGAGTCAGCATAAGACCATTTCAAATGACACTTTGCTTCTTCAACGTTATCACTTTTTTGTACTTCTCGTTCTAAAGCTTCCCAAGACCAAGCTGATATTATTGGACAGTTAGCAAAACCATCCGTAATTAAAGAACAATAATAATATGTTTCATTGTAACTTGAAAATAAAGACACAATTGCTTTTTTTGCTGATTCTTTTATTACTTTCACTAAATCGACATCTATCATTAACAGTTCATCATCTATCATGGTTGTAGTTTCTCCCCTATTTTACGCAGTTCCCTTCTTAAAGCACTCCTTATAGCTCTCCATCCATACCCATTTTGCAACATTCGATTTTCTACATTATGCAAACGTTGATTTACAGTTTCATGAAAAATTCGGGTATGGGTTGTACTATGGGGATTTGGATGCCCTAATGGAACACCGTTTGCAGCGTCATTGACATTGATTGTATATTTATTCAACAAATTTCGAGAATCATCCGCCAATCCCCACTGATTTTGTGAGCCACCAGATGCAACAATGTGAGCTGCTGCTTGACCTCTTTGTACATTTCTCCCTTCCTTTTTCATATTTTTTTTAAGTTCCCTTGCATTTTTCTCTGTATCTTTACCACGTTTACAACCTTGAAGAGTAGCGTTATGCACCAACACACCCGTGTCAGTAACATAATAAGTATGGAACTCAGAAACCTCGAAGTTGTAAACAATAACAGGCTTGTCGAGCTGCTCACCGTAAATTTTAGTAACAGTAGCTGTTGTGCCATCAGCAAGGGTAAGAACATCACCTGTTTCAAGGTCTTTTGCGGCAACCCACTGATTTTCTACCCAGAATGGGTGAACAGGTGTAGTTTGGATTTCCTCACCGTTTACAAAGATGTGAATGAGAACATCTGTTTCCTTGCGGAAAGTGCGGAGAACCTCTTTATACTCACTTTCTCCCGTTTCGGGATTTGTAGAATATACAAGGTCGCCTGCTTGAATTTCCTCGATAGGCTTGTTGCCCTCAG
>ONVC01000046.1 GCA_900321205.1 uncultured Acinetobacter sp.
CAGGGGACTCGACTATTACCAAAACTTTTTCTTTTTTTGACTTTGTTTCTTTTTTTTCTGCAACTGCTGCCGTCATTTTTATTAAATTTACTCCCTTACCCCTTTATACCTGTCTCCGTCCGTTTGCTCTATTAATCCTTCTATTTCCATCATAGTAAGGGTCTTTAAAAGCTCTTCCGTTTCAATATTTGTTTTAGCCTGAATTTCATCAAAACACAAAGGTTCAATTCCTATTATATCAGAAATTATTTTATATACATGATTTTGTTCCAAAACTGTACTATTCTTATCTTTTTGAGGGGAAGAATTGTTCTTTATTATTTGCCAGTTAAGAGCATTCAAAATGTCTTCTCCTGAGGTAACCATGGTTGCACCATTTTTTAGCAGCTTGTATATTCCTTCCGTATTTTTGTTATTAATTGAACCGGGGATACACATTAACTCTCTGCCCTGTTCCAAAGTCAGGTTTGCTGATATTAAAGCTCCGCTTTTTAGTGCCGCTTCACCAACGACCGTTCCGTAAGAAAGCCCCGTAACAATTCTGTTTCTTTGCGGAAATCTGAATTTTATCGGTTCAAAAGTCGGGTAGTATTCTGTAACAACAGCGCCGCAACCATGCTCAAGTTTTTCGTACAAATCTTTGTTTGAAGAAGGGTATCGGAAATCAAAACCGCTTGCAATTATGCCAATCGTTTTAAGGTTGTTTTCGATTGCACTTCTGTGAGAAGCTGCATCAATACCTTCCGCAAGACCGGAAACTATACAAATATCAGTATTTCTGAAATCACCGATAATTTTTCTTATGCTGTCTTTACCGGCAGAACTTGCCCTTCTTGAACCGACAAAAGCAACGGTTCTTTCTAAATTACACGAAAATAAGTCTCCTTTATAATAAAGCACCATCGGGGGATTATAAATTTCTCTGAGCATTTGCGGATAACGTTCATCATCAAACGTTATAACTTTTATCCCTCTTCTTTCGACTTCTTCTACTGTTTTCTCAATGTTCACTTTGTCGCGCAGCCGCAAAAAAGTTTCGGCTTTCTTAATATTTATCCCTTCTATATTTTTAAAATCATTTGCAGAACAATTAAACACTCTTTCTATGTCGCCAAAATATGCGTAAAGAGAGTGAATAAACCCGGAATCAAGCTGTTCTGTTGAAGAAAGTCCAATCCAAAACTTCTGTTTCATAAAAAAAATTTTAACATTAAAAGTTATTTATGCAATGAATGTTTTTTACTTAAGTCAGTAATTGCTTCCTTGACAGCATTGATAAAATCTTCCTTTATTGCTGATTTATCAGTCGCCTCTGTTTCTTCTGCAATAAAAGAACAGCTGCCGATAGGTCGGAACAATCTTTTAAAGAAATTGAGCGTTGTTTTTAAGGGCATTACATCAATATCGACAAATGTTGCACCGGGGTTGTTAGCATCATAACAAGACGTTATTCTTATGTCATACTTTTCGCCAAGTTCTTTTAATGTTTTCAGGTTGCCTCTGATTAAGAGTTCTCTGTCAATAGCAGAAACGTTAGTGATATTTATTGCCTTAAAACTTTGAGAATAACTATTAGCTGGCTGAACTTGCATTATTAGCTCCTTTTATCTGGTTTTATAAACACTATACACTAGTTAAAACCGAAAAAAATTTTTTTTGCTATTTCGGTTTATAAAATTTTACACCACGTTTTGCAGATTAATATTAATTATATTTTTGATTTAACTCTTTCGATAAGTTTTTTTACATTATCTTTTTCTTCATCAGGAATATCAAAGTCAAGATAATTTTCAAAATATTCTATTGCATCTTCATAGTCTTCTCTTGCAAGGAAAAGTATGCCTACTTTTTTATACGCAAGCAGGAATTTATCATTAACGGCAATGGCTTTCAGGTAGTTTGAAATGGCTTTGTCAATTTCATTATTTGCTTCGTATGCCTGAGCAAGTGCATAATACAGAAGTTCGTTGTTTTGATTTTGTTCGTATGTGAGCACGTTTTCAAAATTGTCGATGGCAATATCGTAATCACCAAGCTCAAAATATACGTGTCCCAAATCGTAGTACGCATCATAGTTATCCGGCTCACCGTCTAAAACTCTTTCAAGCTCGACAATCGCATCTTCCCATCTCTGGTCTTCTATATAAAGTCTTGCGAGAAGGTGTGCAATAGTGAGGTTATCCGTAAGCTCATAGCTTCCCCTCTGTAAAGTGCCAAGTGCAGAGGCAATATCACCGGCTTTATAGTATAAATCCGAAAGGTTAATATATGCTTGAGCGAGTTCCGGGTCAAGTTCTATGGCTCTTACGTAACATCTTTCAGCATGTTCAAAATTGCCTTCGCAAGAGTATGCAACTCCCATATTGTTATATACATTAGCGTTATCAGGTTCGGTTTCCAGTACGGAACTAAATGCATCAATTGCTTCTTTGTACTTTTTTTCGCTGAAAAGCGCCATAGCTTTTTCTATTTTTTCAGACATTATAAATCACCGTCTTTCGTATCTACGTTATGAATAATTGTTCTTACATTTCCTTCTGCCGTAAAATCTTTCGGGTTCATTGTCAGTCTGATTTTATCGGCAATAATATCTTTTTCCTGCTGAATAATCTTAGAACGTCCTACAAAATATACAAGATTCGGTTTGTTGGTTTTCGGATCAGGAAAAACAGAAACTTTTGGTCCTTGTGCATAGTAGTCTTCATACCAAATTTTTACGTGTCCGCTTCCTATATATGAGTTCTGCTTTTTGCTGTATTGCTGATAATCAGAGTGAATGGTGAGTTTTTTACCGTCTTCGGATATTGCTATTGTTTTAGTATTTCCTTCAACACTCATCTCATCTGTTATTGCATTATATACAAAGTGGTGCCCTTCTGATTCATTTTGTTCCTGTTTAACTCTTGCATTACCAAAAAGGTCTATTTTTTTTACTCCTCCCTTATCATCCGCAACGATAACAGCTTTATCGGAATAAGTATCAATATCTTTGTATTTCATTGTTACAGAGCCTGTTGCGACCATAACACTGCTGTTTGTATCATACTCCTGAACGTCAGCGTTAATAATAATTATCGGAGTATTTCCTTCTGTAATTACTGACTGTGTCTCGCCTTCTGCTCTGACAATTTTATTAATCAAAGATACCTGTAAAATATTTGATTTAACTTCACGTTTTTTATTTCCGTTGATTTCAACGGCAAACGGCTTGTTGTAGAAAGTTGCGGTATCAAGCTTGTTGTTACGTCTGATGGTAACGTCAGCTTTATCACTTTGAACGGTCAGGTTATCAAGTTTAACTTTAACATCACCGTCCAGCTTAATCTTATGTTCAGAATCCGAAAAAACCTGAGATTTTGATTCAATTTCCAAATCTGAGGCGATAACACCTACCCCGATGATTGTTAAAACTATTGTGAAAATTATTAAAAGTTTTTTCATCTTTTTCCTTTCAAGTATTATTTTTTCTTATTTTCAAACACTTTTGTTGAAGTGTTGCCTTCTATTCTAAATTTATCGTAACCTGCTCCGATTATACATTTTTTAGCAGTTGACTGCATATCATTACCTTTTTTTATTACAACGTTTCCTTCCGCAATGGTTTCTTTGTCGCTTCCTGACCATGTCAGTTTGTCTGTTTTTAATGAAATTTCATCTTTTAAAACAATATAGGTGTTATCAAATAACGTAATTACACCTGTATTTTCATCATAAGTTCCTTTCGATGACTGAAAACTCATTGACACTTCGTTATCTTTATAGAAATTTCCGATTACATTATTAAGAGTTGCAATACTGTGGTCATTGCTGTAATGCCCGGTTTCACCGTATATTTCAAAATATTTTCTGCCTTCTTTTGTCTCGGTAATAATTATACCTATAGCATCAACTTTTTGTTCATTTTCTTTGTTTTTAAGCTGTGCACGGTTGAAATTTGATGTTATTACTCCTGCGGATATGAACGCCCAAAGCATTACAAGAATAACAGCTAATATTGATATAACGTATATTTGTTTTCTCTTATCAAATTTTTTGAATTTTTCGTATATTCTGTTTAAAAATCTTTTAAATTTTTTCATAGTAAATATTCTACCACATAAATCATACCAGATAGTAAAACAATAACAAATGTTAATTAATGATTAATTTTTTTTGATTTTTTCAAAATAACATTAAAATAATATATATACGGAGTTAAAGATATGATTAATTTTGAAAAATTTACTAATTATTCTCAGGAAATAATTTTTGCGGCTAATGCCAAAAAAGATTTTTACAAGAATACGGAAGTTCAGCCGGAACACATTGTTATGGCGATGATTGAAGATAAAGGAATCTCTAAAGATTACCTGGAAGAACTGAAACTTTTAAATCAGGATTTTATTAACGCTATTGTTGGTAAGATAAAAGAGTTTCCGACAATTTCAGGAGCGCCGGGCGGTCAGCAGGTATTTTTATCCCGTGATACGAATGCTCTTTTGGAGATTGCAACTCAGGAGGCTCAAAATTTAAAAGACGAATTTATCGGGATTGAATGTATTTTAATCGCTATGACAAAATTAGAAGGTTCAAATATAAAAGAGCTTTTGAGAAAACACAGAGTTGATACTAACTCAGTTCTTAACGCTATGAAAAAAATAAGAGGTAATAAAAAAGTGGATACTAAAAACGCAGAAGAAAATATGAAAGCTTTGGAAAAATATTCAACTGATTTAACCGAGCGGGCACGTAAAGGAAAATTAGACCCTGTAATCGGCAGAGATGAAGAAGTCAGAAGAATAATCCAGGTTTTAAACAGAAGAACAAAAAACAACCCTGTTCTTATCGGTGAACCGGGAGTTGGTAAAACAGCTATTGTTGAAGGTTTGGCTCAGAGAATAATCAGAGGTGATGTTCCTGAGAGCCTTAAAGATGTAAAACTTATTTCGCTGGATTTGGGCGCACTTGTTGCAGGTGCAAAATTCAGAGGTGAGTTTGAAGAAAGACTTAAAGCCGTCCTTAAAGAAGTTCAGGAATCAAACGGTGAAATAGTTATGTTTATTGATGAACTTCATACCGTAGTCGGTGCAGGCGCAACTGAAGGCTCAATGGATGCAGGAAATCTTCTTAAACCGATGCTTGCAAGAGGTGAACTCAGAACTATCGGTGCAACAACCGTGAATGAATATCGTAAATACATAGAAAAAGACCCTGCTCTTGAAAGACGTTTTCAGCCTGTTTTGGTTGATGAACCGTCTGTTGAAGATACAATATCAATTCTAAGGGGACTTAAAGGCAAATATGAAGTTCACCACGGAGTTCGTATTTTAGACAGCGCACTTATTGCAGCCGCTCAATTATCTGACAGATATATTACGGACAGATTTTTACCTGATAAAGCAATAGACCTTATTGATGAAGCAGCTTCGGCATTAAGAATAGAAATCGACTCTATGCCTGAAGAAATTGATGTTATGATGAGACAGAAAATTCAGCTTGAAATCGAAAGAGAAGCTTTAAAGAAAGAAACTTCTCCGGAAAGCATTGCTAAAATTGATAAATTGACATCAGAAATTGATGAACTTAACGGTAAAATTGATACTTTAAAAGCTCAATGGGAAGTTGAGAAGAACTCAATTACGGGTGAAGCAGGTATCAAAGAAGAAATTGATAAAGTTAAAACAAAGATTGCGGAAGCTGAACGTAACACAGATTTGCAAACAGCAGCCGAACTTAAATACGGTAAATTGATGGAGCTTGAAAAGAAACTCCAGTCAATTCAGGGAAAAGAAAAAAGCGAAAACCGACTTTTAAAAGAAGAAATTGATGGTGATGATATTGCTGCGATTGTTTCTAAGTGGACAGGTATTCCTGTTACAAAACTTGTTGAATCTGAAATGCAAAAACTTCTCCGAATGGAAGATGTTTTACACAAACGTCTTATCGGTCAGGAAGAAGCCGTTGATACGGTTTCAGATGCAATACGTCGTGCACGTTCAGGCTTAAAAGATCCAAAACGTCCTATAGGTACGTTCATCTTCCTGGGACCGACAGGTGTCGGTAAAACAGAACTTGCAAAAACTCTTGCAGAGTTTTTGTTCAATGATGAAGATGCAATTGTAAGAATAGATATGTCTGAATATATGGAAAAACACAATGTTGCAAGACTGGTTGGTGCACCTCCGGGATACGTTGGTTACGAAGAAGGCGGTCAGTTAACAGAAGCAGTCAGAAGAAAACCATATTCGGTTGTGCTTTTTGATGAAATTGAAAAAGCTCATCCTGACGTATTCAATATTATGTTACAAATCTTTGATGACGGTCGTTTGACTGATTCTAAGGGAAGAACGGTTGACTTCAAAAATACGGTTATCATTATGACTTCTAATATCGGAAGCGATATTATACTGGAAGATTCACTAAACAATCCGAACGGAAACTTTGATGAAACAAAAGAAAAAGTTAACGCTGTCATGAGAGAAAGGTTTAAACCGGAGTTTTTAAACAGAGTTGATGAGACTATTTTCTTCAAAGGTTTAACAATGGCTCAATTGTCATCAATTGTTGATATTCAGGTAGAACACCTGAGAAAGTTACTTGCTGACCACAATATGACTTGTGAGATTACGGAAGACGCAAAAGAACTTCTTGCACGCAGAGGATTTAATCCGATTTACGGTGCAAGACCGCTTAAACGTGTAATCAGGCAGATGGTAGAAAATCCGTTGTCAAAATTGATTCTGAGCAGAAAATACATAGACGGTGACTGCATAAAAATTGATTCAAAAGACGATGAAATAACTTTTGCCAAAGGGTAAAATTTTCCGAAATTTTCAATAAAAAGGCTATTTTCTTGTATTCCGGTTAAGTATGAACGGTATTTATAAAAAGAGACTGCAATAGCAGTCTCTTAAATTATACTTGCTTTTAACAATACATTTGAAAAAATATTTTGTTTTTCTTATGATAAGTATATTTGAAAACTTTATAAATTAACACTTGGGAATATAAATATTTATGGAATTATTTTTTATAGCATTAAGTCTGTTAGTATTAGGCGGAATTATTTCAATTTTTGTAAACGAAAATTATAAAATGAAACTTTGTTCTGTTTTTACGGGAATTTCTGCTCTTTTATTGGCGATACCTTCAATTGTTTGTTTGTTAACAGGTTTTTCTTTTGGAGCTCAGTTGAATTTACCGCCTATTATTGGAATAGTAAACTTTATTATTGACCCTTTGTCTGCTTTTTTCATTTTGGTTATTTCATGTTTAAGTTTATTAGGAACAATTTATGCCTGCGGATATATTAAGCCGTATTTAAATAAAAAGAATAATTTATCTTCACACACATTCTTTTTGATGCTTTTGATATCATCTATGATAGGCGTTGTTACAGTTCAAAACTCCCTGCTTTTCATTGTTTTATGGGAGATAATGTCGCTTTCTTCATTCTTCCTTGTAATATTTGAAGGGGAGAAAAAAGAGGTGCTTAATGCAGGAATAAAATATCTTGTTTATATGCATATTTCAATGATTTTTATTCTCTCAGCTTTTGTTCTTTTAAATATACATTCAAACAGCTTTAACTTTGCAGATTTCATTTCTGTGCTAAATCAAAATACAACATTAGCAAATACGGTATTTTTACTTGCATTTATAGGTTTTGGGACAAAAGCCGGATTTCTTCCTTTTCATAACTGGCTTCCGGATGCTCACCCTGCCGCACCCAGTCACGTGTCTGGGATAATGTCCGGTATTATGATTAAAACGGGTATTTATGGAATTTTAAGAACAATTTGGTTTATCGGTGTTCCTTCAAAATTCATAGCGTTTTTAGTTCTTTGTATTTCAATAATATCTGCCATTTGGGGCGTTTTATATGCTATTACTCAGCATGATATAAAGAGATTACTGGCTTATCACAGTCTTGAGAATATCGGTATTATAGGAATAGGTATCGGGATAGGTTTATTGGGTTTGGTTTACAACAATCCGATTGTTGCGTTGTTTGGTTTTGGCGGCGGAATATTGCACATTCTTAACCACGCAATATTTAAACCTCTGTTATTCTTCGGGGCAGGGAACATATATAAACAAACACATACAAAAGATGTTGAGCTTTTGGGCGGATTAATTAAAAAAATGCCCTATACTTCAATTCTGTTTATAATCGGTTCTGTCGCAATTTGCGGACTTCCGCCATTTAACGGTTTTATAAGCGAACTTTTAATTTATGCGGGTATTGTTTTGGGATTGGTTAATGCAAATAATATTGCCGTATTTATGACCTTTATAGTATCACTTGCTTCTCTTGCGCTTATCGGAACAATGGCAATACTTTGTTTTACAAAAGTGACGGGAGTAATGCTATTAGGAAATCCCCGAAGTGAAAATGCTTCACAAGTTTCTTCCGATGTTGAAAAAGTTATGTTAATTCCGATGAGTCTTTTAGCAATATTAACCGGATTAATAGGCTTCTTCCCTCAATATGCAATATTAACAGTCTTAAATCCGATTTTGCAAATAACCCAAAGCAATATTATTCAGCAGGATATTGTTCCGATAATTGATTTGCTTAGTATAACAAGCGTTGTATTCTTTATATTTCTCGTAATACTTATAGCGGTTGCAGGTTTCAGGCTTATTATTAACAAAAAATGCAGAGTTCATAATACGTGGGGCTGCGGATATGACAGAGGAAACGAAAGGATGCAATATACAGCGTCAAGTTATGCTGATTTGTTTGTTTCTACTCTTAAACCTATGTTCAAAAGAATTGCGCACATTAAAAAACCAAAGGAATTATTCCCGAAAGAAGCATATTATGAAATGGAAATAGAAGACTTAGAAGAGGCTTATATTGTAAAACCGTTAATAAAAATTGATGAAAAATTCTTGTCGAAGTTTGAACGAATACAAAACGGAAATATGCAGCAATATATTTTGTTTGGGCTGATATTCCTGATACTTTCAATAATAGGACTAATTTTTGTAGGATAAAAAAATGATAACAATCTTGAATATTTTAATATTAATTTTTATGCCGTTTGTAATGATAGGTATAATAAAGAAAACAAAAGCCTTCTGGGGCGGTCGTAAAGGTGTAAAACTATTGCAGCCTTTGTATGATGTTTTAAGATTATTAAAAAAAGAAACGGTATATTCTGAAACAACTTCCTGGGTATTTAAATTTGCACCTGTTGTCGGTTTTTCTACCATATTATTTGCAGGGCTGTTAGTCCCGATGATTGACGGTAGTTCAATTATAAATATTCCGTTTGCCTTCATAATTTTTTCTTACATCTTAGGTTTTGGAAAATTCTTTTCTCTAATCGGTGCTATGGATACGGGGAGCAGTTTTGAAGGAATGGGTGCTTCGAGAGAAGCTTGCTTTTCGACTATTGTGGAACCGGCATTTTTTATTTTTATGGGTTCAATAGTTGCTCTTACAAGTAATCATTCTTTTGCAAATCTTAAAATGATATTGGAAAATGCAGGGATTTACGGATATTTAATCATTGTGCTTGCTGTTATCACATTATTTATAATGCTTTTAATAGAAGGGTGCAGAGTTCCGGTTGATGACCCAACTACACATTTGGAGCTTACAATGATACACGAAGTTATGATACTTGATAACTCAGGTGCAGATTTAGGCTTAATTACCTGGGGTGCAGCAATTAAGATGTTTTTATTTGAAGTCCTTATTGCAGCTTTGATAATGCCGTTAGGGCTTCCCGTTTGGAGTTCAATACCGGCGTTTTTAGCGATAATATGCTTGTTATCAATAATTATCGGAACAGTAGAATCTTCTGTTGCGAGATTTAGAATGACACACGTTTTTGAGTTTATCTTTATAATGTCAATTACGTCACTTATAATTTTAACTTTGGTTACATACAGGATATACGGAAATTAATTATGGAAAATATTTTTATAATACTTTTAGGTTTATCAATGCTTTATTTAGCGTCAACTTCAAGATTGAAAGCTCATATTAATATGCTGGCTGTTCAGGGTTGGCTGTTGTTTTTTATATGCATATTCGGGTTAAGTCATGAAAATTGGTTTAATATAAATATCCTGCATAATTTAAAAGATAATTTAGTGCATATTTTCGCAATAGCATTTATTACTCTTGAAACAATAGGAGTAAAATCGATTATAATTCCGTTATTTTTAAATAAAGTTTTAAATAAAACACACGCTCACAGAGATTCGGATGCAAATATTCCTCATTTTTATGCACTTGTCATATCAAGTTTAATTCTTTTTGCAGGATTTATGATAGCAAATATTCAGGCTCCTGCATTAAAAATGATATCACCTTTGTATTTTGGAGTATCAGTTTCAATTATTATTACAAGTTTGTGGCTGATTACAATTAAGCATACTGTTTTATCAAATGTAATAAGTTTTATTACAATGGAAAACGGCATATTTTTATTGTCACTCGCAGCAGCAAAAGAAATGCCTGTTATAGTTAACTTAGGCGTTTTGTTAGATATATTTATTGCGGTATTTATTTTGGGAATGCTTGTTAAAGAAATCAATACCGAATTTGAAGATTTGGAAGTTTCACAGTTGTCTGATTTAAAGGATTTTGAATAATGATAAGTTTAATTTTAATATTTCCGGTAATAGCATGTTTAATATTATTCTTGATTAAGAACAGAGCTTTAAATAACTTTATGATTACTCTGTATGCTTTGATACATTTAATTTGTTCAATATGTTTATGTGCTGATTTCAATCCCTTAGACATTAAACAAAATCTGTTTGCGATTGATGATTTAAACAAAATATTTTTAATTGTTCTTTCCGTTGTATATTTAGCTGTTGCAATTTATAACAACGGGTATATGAAAGATGACAAATCTTTGACAAAAAAACTAAGACACTATTCTTATGCGGTACTGTTATTTGTAATGTCTATGACAGGAGCTATACTCAGTACGAATCTTGGTATAACCTGGATATTTATTGAGGCAACAACGTTAGCCAGCGCATATCTGATTTATTTTCATAAAACAAAACATTCTATAGAGGCTGCCTGGAAGTATGTGTTTATTTGCTCAATTGGTATTGCGTTAGCTTTTGTGGGAATAATTCTGCTGACAATTTCAACGGGAAGTTTAAACTCACTTTCATATAATGATTTGTATTCTAACGCTCAAAACTTTGACCAATTGTGGCTAAAATTATCATTTGTGTTTATTCTGTTCGGAATAGGAACAAAAATGGGTTTAGCGCCTGTTCACTTCTGGCTGCCGGATGCTCACGCACAGTCACCTTCTCCTATTTCGGCATTACTTTCGGCAACGCTTCTGAACTCAGCTTTTCTGATGATATTAAAAGTGTTTAAAATTATGATAATTTCAGGGTGCGATAATTATGCAAGGATAATGCTTTTAGTAATGGGGTTTTTATCTTTGTTTATCGCAGCAGTTTTTGTGTATCATATTAATAATTACAAAAGAATGCTTGCATATTCTTCTGTTGAAAATATGGGAATTTTAGCTATCGGAGCAGCCCTTGGCGGAGCGGGAATGCTTGCTTCTGTTATTCATCTTATAGGGCATTCATTTATTAAAGCATCATTTTTTATGACATCGGGAAATATTTTAAAAATATACGGAACGAAGAAAATAAAATCCGTAACAGGATTATTAGAGAGTGATAAAAAATCAGGCTGGCTTTGGATTTTGTCTTGCCTGGGAATTGTTGCATTTCCGCCTTCTGTTCTATTTATAAGTGAATATCTGATAGTAAAAACAATGCTTCTGGGTGAGCATTATTGGATGTGTGCAGTTTTTCTGCTGTTACTGACACTTATTATATACGGACTTGTGAGAGCCGTCTTTACAATGTCGGTTAATGACGGAAAAGAGCATGAAAAAATTAAATTATCTTGGACAATGTACACTCCGCAAATTGTTTTATTAATAATAGCTTTTGTAATGGGTATATATTTACCGTACCATGAAGTAATAGCAAGTGCTGTGAGTGGTTTTTAGGGGGTAATGATGAATTGGATAAAAATAAAAAATAATACAAAAATGGATGCTCTTTCTATTCCTGCAATCAGTATTGATGAAGTCAGAGCAGATATAAAAAATATGAAACTCCGTCCGATAGGATTCTTTGGAAAACAGGAATTTGAAAATGTACGTTTATACATAATGCTGGCGGACGATAAAGAAGGGGTCGTTTATGTATCATCCACTCTTTTCAGACCTGATGAGAAGTCCTATGAATCACTTACAAAAGATTTTCCCCAGTTCCATAATTTTGAAAGAGAGTTTTATGAAGAGTTCGGAATTGAACCCAAAAATCACCCATGGTTAAAACCTTTAAGAAAAAATCAGGATAAGTATCCGTTTTTTGCAATGAAAGGCGAAGATGTTCACGAAGTTGCAGTTGGACCTATTCATGCCGGAGTAATTGAACCGGGGCATTTCAGATTTATGTGTCAGGGTGAAAAAGTTTATGATTTGGAAATAATGCTTGGGTATCAGCACAGAGGCGCAGAAGCTCTTATGCTAAATCCGAATAACAGGCTCGCGGAATCAATATGCGGAGATACCGTAATCGGATATAATATGGCATATTCTCAGGTTATGGAAACTTTATCTGATACAATAATTCCTCAACGGGCTCAAATTATCAGAAGAATAGCCTTAGAGATGGAACGAATGGCTGTACATATAGGCGATATGGGTGCTATAGCAGGAGATATGGCATATTTGATGGGCGCTTCGGTTTTCGGAACTACAAGAACTCTTGTTATTAATACAATGCTTGAAATATGCGGAAGCCGTTTCGGCAGAGGTTTAATAGATGTCGGAGGGGTTAATTTTGACATTACGCCTGAGTTATCAAATAAAATTAAATCAATGCTGAATGATGTTATAAAAATTGTTGACC
>ONVC01000049.1 GCA_900321205.1 uncultured Acinetobacter sp.
GAGGAATCAACAATTTGAAGAGCAAACGCAGTATCAATTACATCAGAGCTTGTTAAACCCATATGAATGTATTTTGCATTTTCTTTGCCGACTGTTTCATTTACATTAGTTAAAAATGCTATTACATCGTGTTTAACTTCACGTTCTATCTCATCAATTCTTTCAACAGAAAAAGATGCTTTTTGTTTTATTTCGTTTAAATTATTCTCCGGAATCTGTCCGAGTTTTGCATAAGCTTCACAAACAGCAAGTTCAACTTTTAAATAATAGCTAAACTTAGATTCCAAATCCCATATTTTTTTGATTTCTTCTCTTGAATATCTGTCAATCATATGAATATTATACAACAAAAAATGCAGGCACAAACGTACCTGCATTTAATAATAATACCAAATTAATTATTTTCTCCAGAATGCAAGGCTTTTCCAGAAAGAAACTTCTTCTTCTACATTCTTTTTAGTGTTATTGTAAGCTTTCTTTTGTGCATCTTGCTGAGCTTTAATTTTTGCTTTCTGAGCTTCGTAAGCTTTCTTCTGAGCAGCAGCCTGAGCATCTGCTTTTTTCTGAGCTTCTGCTTTTTGTTTAGCTCTTTCTGCCTGAGCTTTATCAATATTATTGTTTAACTGCTGTTCTTTTTGGTTAATAGTATTAATACCGTTATTTACGGAATTCGTAAATTTTGTCCAACCGGATGCTGCAAATACTGAACCTGTGAATGCAATTAATGCCAAAACTGTTAATACTTTTTTCATACGTATCTCCTTTCTTATTTAACAAGATTCTAGAACATAAAAATAGATATTTCAAGTAGTGAGGTTAAATAACATAAAAGCTGATTGTATTTTTTCAGAACACTATATATAATATATTTATTATGAAATTGAATTTAATGGGAACAGAGATTAATAATTATACTTTTGAAGAGGGAGTAAATAAGGGAATTGAACTTATGAATTCCAATAAGGTTTCACAAGTAATAACGATAAATCCGGAAATGTTTAAAGAAATGGAACATAACCAAGAATTTAAGCAAATCATTGAAGAAGCAGAAATGGTTATTCCTGACGGAATCGGTATTAAAATTGCCTTAAAATTAAAAGGACAGGATTGCACAAGAATTGCAGGCATTGATTTTGCACGAAGACTCCTTGAAGAATGTGCAAAGAATAGCGATAGTGTTGCAATTATTGGTTCAAAAGAGGAAGTTATAACAAAAGCTGTTGAAAATTTAAAAAATGAAATTAGCGGTTTAAATATAGTTTATTTCCACAACGGGTACTTTAATGACAATAATGAAATATATAAAGATTTAGCGGAAAAGAATGCAAAATTAATTTTGGTTGCATTAGGTTCGCCCAAACAGGAGTTTTTTATATATAATGCAAAGAAAATTTTACAAAATTGTCTTATGGTAGGCATAGGAGGAAGCCTTGATGTCTGGTCAGGGCAAGTAAAAAGAGCTCCGAAAATATGGCAGAAGTTGGGGTTAGAGTGGTTGTACAGAACTCTATCACAGCCTGAAAGATTAAAGAGAATATTTCCGACATTACCATTGTTTTTGATAAAAGTTATAACATATAAAAAGGATAAATAATGCTGACAGAAAACGAATTAAACGAGCTTAGAGAAGCATCTAAACAAACAAGAATAAATATTGTCAAAATGGTACACGCTGCAAAATCGGGACATCCCGGCGGTTCTCTTTCCGGCGCTGATATTTTAAACGTACTGTATAATAAATGTCTGAATATACCTAAAGAATGGGACAAATCTCCGGATTTTGAAAAACGTGACAGATTTATTCTTTCAAAAGGTCACGCATCTCCGCTTCTGTATTCTGTACTGGCTCAGCACGGATTATTTGATGAAAAAGAACTGATGACTTTCAGAAAATTCGGCTCAAAATTACAAGGTCACCCGTCATGCAGAATGTTAAAAGGTGTCGAAACTTCAACCGGCTCGTTAGGACAGGGACTTTCTATCGGTTGCGGTGTCGCAATGGGGCTAAAACTTGATAACAATCCTGCGAACGTTGTTGTTTATACAGGTGACGGTGAACTACAGGAAGGTTCCTGCTGGGAAGCATTTATGCAGGCAGGACACAGAAAATTAGATAATTTAATCGCAATTATAGACAGAAACAGACTTCAAATTGATGGTGACACAGAAAAAGTAATGGGTCTGGATAACCTGAATGACAAACTTAGAGCCTTTAACTGGAACGTTATAGAAATCAACGGACACGATTATAATCAAATCTATGATGCATTTATGCAGGCAAAAAAATCAACAAAACCGTGCGCAATCATTGCTAATACAATCAAAGGTAAAGGTGTGTCATTTATGGAAAATCAGGCAGGATGGCACGGAAAAGCCCCGAATGATGAACAGCTTATACAGGCATTAAAAGACTTAGAGGAAACATAGAGAGGTAATAAATATGACATGTCCGTTCGGAACTGCGTCAAGAGAATGTAATAAAGAATGTCCGTTATACATATCGCCCGATGACTTAAACGAGTTTGTTGTATCAAGACTGTCCAGTATCGGTGTAATGGACAGAAATAAAGGTATGTGCTCAATAAGAATGCTTGCTTTGAGCCAAAGCAGGGCAATATTTGAAAACACAAAATCCCGTGGATAGGGGTAGGGGTAGGGGTAAATATATATATATTAGCTGGTTGAACAGCTTACCAACTTGACGTTTACAAAGTTACAGCATATCAACAAGCTCCTGATATGTATTTAAGACTGTACAATTTGCACCCAATTTATCAGATGTAACATCAAGAACTGTTTGATTTTCTTTTATTGCATAAACGGGTTTACCAAGTTTTTGCATCTCAAAAACAGGAATTCCGCCAAGGGAATTATAAGGCATAACAAGAAAATCCAAATTACCGATATTGATACCTTCTTTTTCTGACAATTTAGGAGCCTGGTTCAAACCTATTAAAATACATGGAAGAAATGTAGGAGTAATATATTCGGCAGAGCATCTTGAATCAACAATATCAGTAGATATTGATATATTCTCAAATGCCGGTGAATGTGCACAGGGAACACGAAGTTCTTTTGAAATATAATGTGAAATAATTGCTTCAACTCCCCCGACCGGATCTGCTCCTACACCGTTCGCATAATCTTTCGACTCTTCATCAGGAAATAAACACACAATAGCGATAGCATCAGCACCTTTACTTAACAATTTTTGTGAAGCTTTTTTTATTGTTTCTAAATTTTTAACAGTACCCGTTGAAGCACCTGATTCATCTATATAAAAGCTTACACCTACAGGTTCATCAGTAATTTCATATCCGACTACATCAATACCGTAAACTGTTTTTACTGCATTGATGGTATTAATATGAACATTTAAGGTATTTTGAGATATTGATTTATCAAAAACAACACCTACTCTGTTTCTCAATGATGGTATTAAATTACATTTACCTTTAAAAAACTCATCAACCGAATACCCTTCAACATAAAACATATTCATATTTATTCCTGAAAAACATGCAGCATTAACTACATTAGGGTTTACAATAAGGTTGCATTTTTCTGATAACTTTTGTGCATAAACACTTGCATCTCCTGCATAACCGCCGATTGATGCACCAACACCGGTGGGAACAATAAAAGCACCAAGTTTTTTTCCGTCAGCAAACAAATAGAACTCCTTAATTGTTAAGTAATTTTATTCTGTTCAGAGGCCAGAAAACAAAAACAGCTCTTCCGATAAATCTTTCCTGCGGCAAAGTTCCCCAGAAACGACTGTCAAGAGAGTTCCCTCTGTTATCACCCATCATAAAATACTGTCCTTCGGGGATAATTAAAGGTCCGCAGTACATATCGGATTTACAGGTATGAAAATCAAACTCACTCATTATATAATCTTCTTTTAACGGCTCATCATTAATGTAAACACGATATATACCCGTTTTGGCATCATGTTTTATTTCAAATTTTTCACCGGGTAACCCTATTACACGTTTAATATATGCCACATCTTTACAGAAGAATCCTGTTAAACGGCTGAAAACAGAAAGCGGATCCGTATTAAGTTTAACAAACGGCGGGTAAAAAATCATAATGTCACCGCGTTTTGGAGTATTTTCGAATTTGTGATATTTAATTACGTTCGGGAATTTAGTAAGTTTTTCGACAACTATTCTGTCACCGACAAGTCCTTGTCCGCCAACAAGAGTCGGGAGCATTGAACCTGACGGAATCCATCTGAGCTCTGCAATAAAAAATCTTATTATAATTACAGCAACTACAACAAATACAACTGTTTCCCAAGTTTCTTTTAATCCTGCTTTAAATTTTTCCTTATCTATCATAATAATTTAATCAAATCCTCAATTCCCGTCTTATACTTATTATCCGGAATACTAATCAAAATTTTACTCAACTCTTCCTTATAATTATCTTTTAAAGCTAAAGTTTTTTCAATACCTAATATATCAACTGCGGTTTTAATTCCGTTATTTTTATCATTTTCAGCAGAAAGAGTATCCATATCGTTATTAATCTGAAAAAGAATACCAAAATTAAATCCGAAAGTTTTTGCAACATCAGAGTTAATTCCTGATAAATTAGCAGCTGCTTCCATACATGCAGAAAATAAAGGCGCAGTTTTACCTTTAACAATACACAAATATTTTTCGACTGAGACATTCGTATTACGAGAAAAAAATTGTTTTATTTCTGCTTCACTCATTTTTTTAACCGCAGACAAAAACAAATTTAAAATATATTGATTTTTCAAATTAAAAAGAATCTCAACAGCAAGAGACAAAAGATAGTCACCGGATATTACAGACAATTTTGAACCGTATTTATCAAACAAATTCTGTACCCCGCGTCGGGTATGAGAATCGTCAGTCACATCATCATGAAGCAGTGAAGCATTATGAATAAGCTCTGTTGCAGCTAATAAACTTATAATTTCAGAAGTAATATCAATATTATTTGATTTCAGATATAAAAAACAAAGAAGAGAACGAACACGTTTTGACTTTCCCTGCACAAAATTGCTTAAATCATCAAACATGGTGTTATGATTTTTTTTTATTTTAACAAGCTCTTGTTCTAAAAGATTTAACTCTTCCGAAACCAAATCTCTAATCTTATCCATAAAATAATAATAACATAAACGCAGCTAAATCATATTACCTGATTGAAGAAATAAAGAAAAGACGTTTTTTTCAAAACGTCTTTCTCTCCTTAGAATAAGGTACGGTTTATGACACTAATCCCTAACCAACAACTTAGCAGGATATTTTGTTTTAAACATATTTACCTCTTTATTCTTATACCAGGTTAAGTGCAATACTCGGTGATTGGTTAGCAGTTGCCAATAACGTTGCAGAAGCCTGCTGTAAAATTTGAGATTGAATATATTTAGATGATTCACTTGCGACATCGGTATCACGTAAAGTAGATAATGATGAAGTAAGGTTTTGTGATTGAACATCTATAGCAGAAACAGCAGATTGTATTCTGTTTTGAGATGCACCAATTTTGGTTACACGTCTTGACAATTCCTCAATAGCATTATCAACAAAACCTATCATAGCGTTAGCGCCATAATTTGTAGTTTCATCTGCCAACATTGTGTAAGTACCTTCGCCGCTTGTTGCAGGTGTATATTTAAGAGCACTGCAAGCAGCTGCCATAGCTCTTAAACCGTCTTGTGTATTAAGTGAAGCAATACTGCCGCCAGCTGCCGTTAATACCTGATTAAGCGATACTTCAGTTTTAATAGGATCACCTTTTGAGTCTTTTGTGTAAACATAAGTTGTACCGCCGCGGAACAAGCTGCTTATCTGGGCACTTTTGAAGAGCTCAACGTCCATATTGATAACGCTGTTGTTGTCAGCGTACAAACCAACCTGGATATCGATACCATTTGCTGTCATACCGATACCTTTGTTTTTTGCAGACTGTGCCGGGTCATCAATGTACATCATTAATTTTACCCCGTTAAACTCAGAGTTTGCAGATACACGGTTGATTTCCTGTAATCTTGCATAAATTTCCGATTGGATTGCTTTGAGCGAAGTAGAACCATATGTTCCGTTTGCTGCCTGAACGGTCAGGTCTCTAATACGCTGTAAATGGTCTGACAAAATACCATAACTTTGTTCTGCTGTTTGTAGCAGGTCGATACCTGTTGATGCGTTGTCCGTCGCAACATCCAATGAAGTGATGTGAGTATCCCAAATGTCGGCAATAGAATACCCCGCAGCGTTGTCTGCAGCTTTGTTGATTTTGTACCCTGTTGTCAGTCTTTCCAAAGAGGTATTCAACGAATTGGTAGCATTCTGCAGGTTGCGTTGCGCAATCAGTGACGGAATGTTTGTGTTGATTGTGAGTGTCATAGATTGATCTCCTTTCTCTCTTACGATACGTACTTGTGAACCACGCTTCCGTGCGCGGTTATTTTTTCTATGTTTCTCTCTTTCTTTTGTTTGGTTTTAATGTACAAAAATTTGCGCAGTTTCCCCTACGGCAGCATCTATAATTAAATAAACGCAGTCCACTTAAGCCTTGATTTAAGGCTTACTTTGGGGGAGTCATATTACAGAAATACAACTTTCTGCCCAATTGTTGATGGGTTTTAATAAATGGAAATATATAATCCACTTATTTTTTGGGATAAACAAATATTATTTAATTTACCCCTTGGAAATATCAAGTAAAACGACCTTGTACTACTCCGTATTCCGCTTGGCTGTCCTTGCCAAAGTTGTTAGAATACTCCTTAATACTTCCTTAATTTGTAAACATAATCCGTTACGTTGCTCGGTATCCTTACCCCGAATACATTTACCCTTTTGAAGCTGAATAATCACTACCTTGTGAAATTATTTTCGCTCCTTTTTAGATTTGTGATATTTAAGATATATACTTTATACTAATCCATTATTGCAACAGTATGTAAAAAAAGTAAACTGTTTTGTCAAATTTTGTTACAATTCTTAATGAAAAGGAAGAAAACAGGCAATTTTAATTAATACAAGTACTTAATATAAATATAAGGATAAAAGGAGAAAACTGTGTCATCAGTTCATCAAAAAAATGACGCTGCAATTAATACTCAATCGAGCGGTAACATAAGAGCCGACAAAACGAGCGGTAAGCTGTTTCTGTATAACGGCACGCACCGAATGGTATTTGTTGATGCAAATAACGGAAACAGAGAATACATTTTTGATGAAAACGGAAAGAAAATGTATCTCGATGAATATGCAATTCTCCAAATGAAAAAAGACAATGAATTTCAGCAGCAAAAACTCATGAGCAGTTTTGATTCAAGAATAAAAAACAGAGAAAAACAAAAAGTAATCTGGTTTAATAAATTTAAACTTGAAAACATAAAATATGATTTCTTTACTGCCGCTAAAAAAGCCGCAAATAAAGGCTATCAGTCAATACTTTCGCAAACCGGCTGTTCATCATTATCAGAAGTAAAAGAGTATTCAAAAACAAACGGCGGAGATTACTTTGAAAAAGCTAAAACTTTCCTTGCAGAACGCTCAGATGCAAGGAGTGCACAAATTAAGTCCGAAGCTATGTCTGCTTTTTACGGAAGAATGTACGTTGATGAATCAAAAAATCTGTCAGATATTCAGTGTCAGAAAATTGTTGCAAAAAGCATTTTTGAAAACGGTTAAAATATAAATAGCAAAGGGTAGCCAAAATGGTTACCTTTTTTATTACCGAATGTATGATGAAATTAATATGCGATTAATTTAATATTCCCCATAAAAGGAGAATATTATGAAAATGTTATTTTTTGATTTGAGAGATTCTGAAAAAGATTTCTTTAATAATAACTCATTTACTGATTTTGATATAACGTTTAAGAAAGAAGCTCTGACTGAAAAAAGCAAACTAAGTAGTGAGGAATACACAAACACCTGTATATTATGTGTATATCGTTCGTCAATTTTAACAGAAAAAGTTTTAAGCAGATTTAAAAATCTGAGAATAATTGCAACTCGTTCACACGGTTTTACTCATATAGACATTGAATATTGCATTAAAAACAGAATAAACGTATTTAACGTTGAGCAATACGGAGAAGAAGCTGTTGCAGAATTTGCTCTCGGTGTGATTATATATTTGACGAGAAAAATTAAAACAGCAATGATTGATATAAGAAAAGAAAAGATTAACCCTAAGCTTTATGAAGGTGAACTTTTAAACAAAAAAACAATCGGAATAATCGGCTGCGGTAAAGTCGGATTAAAACTTGCAAAAATAGCAAATTTTTTTGAGATGAAAACATTAGTTTCCTCGTACAAAGAATCGCCGCAATTTGAAAAAGTTTGCAATGTTGTTCCTTTTGATACACTTTTGTCTCAATCTGATATAATTTACCTTCACATGCCGTTTACTACGGAAAACTACCAGATAATCGGAGAAGAAGAGTTCAGGAAAATGAAAGATGAAGTTTACATAATAAACACTTCCAGCATAGAACTTATAAATCTCGAAGCATTATATAATAATTTAATTTCAGGAAAAGTTAAAGGAGCAGGGTTGGATATTCTTGAAAGTGACTACGCAAAAGGGAAGTCGTCAGTTAATATAGGCGGAGAAACAATGAGCAGCAAAAAAAATCATAAAATTACGGAAAAACTGTTAGACATGCCAAATGTACTTATAACCCCTCACCTGGCATATAATACAAAAGAATACATAAATAATGTGCTTGCTAATACGTTTAATAACATAAGGGATAATATTAAAGGAATATACACTAATCGTATATGCTGAATATTAACTGAAATACAAAATAGAATAAAGAAATGTATTTATGCTATAATACTTTTATGGCGATATTATCAGATGATGAAGATTTGAGGGGTATAAAAAAAGATTCTTTACCAAAAAAGAATCCCGTTACTAAGCCTGAAAACATTGAATATGACAAGACATTTGAAAACAGCATCAGACCAAAAGATTTTGATAGTTATATAGGTCAAACATCCTTAAAAGAAACATTGAAGATAACCCTGGAAGCGGCAAAACTAAGGGATAAACCGCTTGACCACATGTTATTTTACGGACCGCCCGGGCTCGGAAAAACCACTGTTGCCGGTGTAATTGCTGCACAAATGGGAGTAGATATACGTATTACCTCTGCTCCTGCTCTGGAACGACCGAGAGATATTATAGGAATTTTAATGTCACTTAAAGGCGGTGAAATACTTTTTATTGACGAAATTCACAGACTTAATAAAGTTACGGAAGAAATACTTTATCCTGCTATGGAAGATTTTATTCTGGATATGACAACAGGAAAAAGCCAGACCGCAAAAACTTTCAGAGTGCCGCTTCCGAAATTTACGTTAATCGGAGCAACAACAAAAGCAGGAGAACTTTCGGGACCGCTCAGAGACCGTTTCGGAATGGTCTACCGCCTGGAGTTTTATACAATAGCTGAACTTACGGAAGTAATTAAAAGAACTGCAAAAATATTGGATATTAACATTACAGAAGAGGGTGCTAATGCAATTGCAGGACGTTCAAGAGGAACACCCAGAATTGCCAACCGTCTTATAAAAAGAGTTTCAGATTTTGCTATTGTTAAATATGAAGGGATAATTGATGAAAAAGTCGCAAATGAATCTCTGAATATTCTTAAAATAGATGAATTTGGGCTTGACCATACGGACAGAGCATTACTAAATCTGATAATTGAAAAATATGACGGAGGACCGGTCGGTATTGAAACAATCGCAGCTGCGTTGAGCGAAGATGTACGAACAATAGAAGATGTGTGCGAACCTTATTTGCTTCAGGCAGGACTTTTACAAAGAACGCCCAGAGGCAGAAAAGTTTCTCCCGAAGGGTACAGGCATCTTGGCTTCAAACCGCCGTCAGAACAAACAAAATTATTCTGATTTTTTTACAACGGGGGATCTATGAATATAAAAAATATAATTATTTTTGTATTTTCATTATTTATTACATTACCGATTTTAGCGGATGAAACGAAAATTTTACCTTCCGAAACAGGTATTGTGCAAAGCGTTCAGTACGTTGATACAAATGACGGATATTCCGTGACAAAACAAAATGTCGAAGTAAAAATCCTGTCAGGAGAGTTCAAGGGAGAAACAATACAACTTGACAACGCTTTAACAGGGAATCCTAATTACGATATAAAACTTAAAAAGGGAACAAAAGTTCTTCTTCACGCAGAAGAAAATAACGGAGAAATAACTTATTCCATAGAAGATATAAAAAGGTCCGGAGCACTAGTCTGGTTATCATTAATATTTTGTGCACTTCTTATATATGTAGGAAAGAAAAAAGGATTAAGCAGTCTCATATCAATTGTTCTGACTATATTGTTAATCACACATTGTCTTGCACCGCTTGTTACGTTCGGAATAAACCCCATAATTGCATCATTAATAATTTGCGTAATATCCACGGCAGTAACAATGTACCTCGTAGGAGGTTTAAATGCAAAAAGCACATCAGCAACAGCAGGAGCGCTGTTAAGTCTCGTTTTTGCAGGAATATTATCGGTACTTACTATGTTAGCAGCACATTTAACAGGGTTCAGCGGTGAAAATATGATGTTTTTATATTCATCACATCCTGAACTTGATTTTGTAGGATTAACAGTGTCAATGATGGTTCTTGCAACGCTGGGAGCCGTAATGGACGTTGCGATGTCTATATCGAGCACTATTAACGAAATATACATTACTGACAATACTAAAACCATAAAAGAGCTGTTCATTTCGGGAATGAATGTCGGTCGTGATATTATAGGAACAATGGCTAATACTTTAATCCTTGTATATTTGGGCGGCTCATTACCTTTGGTTCTTCTTGCAAAAAACATTGACATGATAAAATTTATCAACCTGAATCAGGTAGTAACTGAAATTGCATCAGCACTAATAGGAAGTATTGCAATAGTAATTTGCGTACCGTTTACCGCACTTGTCGCATCTGCATTAATCCATAAATGTGCTAAAAAAGCAGAAAAAGAAATTGTACCTTTTGAACAATAATTGCATGAAATATATTCGAGTGATAAAATATTCCTACAGAAGAGGAGATTTGTAATGAAAAGATTGTTTATTTTAACTTTAATATTATGCTTTGCATCAATAAATATGAGTTTAGCAGGAACATTTAAAGCAGATGCAAAAACAAAAAGAATAGCAGCCGGAACACAATTCGAACTGGTTTTTACACAACCTGTATCAACATCAGCAAACTATGATGGAGATTCATTTGCTGCGATATTAAAAAATGAACTCAAAACTGAAAATAATACGGTAATTTTGCCACAGGGCTCAGTTGTAAGAGGATGCATAAAAGAAATTAAAACAACAAAAAGATTTTCAAGAGGAGCAAAACTTTACCTTGAATTTGACCACGTTGTAACGCCAAACGGCAGACAAATTCCTCTCGATTTATCAGTAAGAAGTTATGACAGAATATACTATGACGGAGGATTATACAAAAACCTCGGGTACGGTGAAGCTGTCAAACAAAATTATGAAAAAGGTGTGGATATAACAAAAAAATCAACAGAATATGGTCTGAGTGTTGGGGATGACCACCCAGGATTACAATACTTAACAACACCATTCTGTGCCATAGGAGGGTTCATAGGCGGCGTTGGTTATTTACTCGGGGATTCCGTTGCGGATATGTTCAGAAAAGGTCAGGAAGTACATATTCTAAAAGGCGAAACAATAAGCGTTCAGCTGGTCAACCCAATCGATATACCGGTTTATTAGAGCATTGTAAACATTTGTAACAATATACCTCAAACACGCAATTTTACATTAAATAAATACTTTATATATATAAGATATATAACAAGAGGTATAAAAAATGTCAGCTGTTCCAAGAATACACTGCCACAGTGCATTTAAACACTATGAAATGTTCCACTGCAACAGGTCTAGTGGATATGGAAATAGTATTTTCAATACAACGTACAATTTTAACGGCGGCTTAATGTGTGGCGGCGGTTTCTGGGGCGGACTTTTCGGAGGTCTCGGAATGGGACTCGGCGCAGGTCTTATGAACTTCCTAGGCGGCGGCTTTGGAATGATGAATATGTTCGGTGGATTCCCGATGATGGACTATTTAGGACGCGGCGGTAAAAATGAGAATGTAAACAACCATAAAACAAAAAACAAAGATAATAATGAAGAAACCGAAGCAAAAAAATGCGGCGGAAAAGATGCAGAATATTTACATACGTTAAGAGACAGACTAAATAAGATTAAAGATTCAAGCGACCCTGCAACAGCAGCAAAAGATTTGTTTAATGATATTAATGCAGTCATTGCAAAACAAAAAGATGACGAACACAATACAATTGATGAAAATAATTACAAAGATTTATTAGCAGACCTTGAAAAAGAATGGAAATTTGAAAAAGACAAAGACGGAAAAGCAACAAAAGCAGAAAAAATAAATCCTACACCAATAAATCCAGGTAACGACGACGATAAGGATGATAATAAAAGAATAGATAACGGTCCGATTAGAGTCGAGGAAGACGAAAACGGCAAAACAAAGATTGCTATAAGATTTGCTAAACACGATGGCAAAAATTTAATAGACAACGAAATTAAAGGAGTTCTTAAAGGTATCAAATTTGATAATGACGGAAACCTAAAATACTATATTATTGACTGCGACACAAATGACAGCAAA
>ONVC01000105.1 GCA_900321205.1 uncultured Acinetobacter sp.
TGTTCATTACACCGACAATATTGATATGTTCAAGTCGCTTTATTTCTTCAAAGTTTTTGAAAACTCCCGAAACCGAAAAACCAAATTTCTGTTCTTCATTGGCATTGTTTATCTGAATAAGAATTTTCTGGATTTTTCCGATTTCAGCGCAATGAGTGTCTATGCTTTGTGCAAGTTTGACAGAATCTACGGAGTGTATGTAATCAAAAACCTTAATAGCCTGTTTCACTTTATTTGTCTGTAAATGACCGATAAAATGAAATGTTGAATTTTTTCTTACTTCATCAGGAAGATTACTAATCTTTTCTGATGCCTCAAGTACTCTGGATTCGCCAAAGTCCCGCAATCCTGCTTTGTATGCTGACACTATTGCTTCTCCGTCAAAATACTTTGTCACTGCAATTATTCTGGGTTTACAAGGTGCGATTTCTTCTTGTATCCGTAAAAGATTTCCCCTAACAGTTTCGTACATCATTCACCTCTACAAGAAAACTGCTCCATGACGAGCATAATTTAATTGTACATTGCTTTTTTGTCTTGTCCAAATATTTTTTTGCTTAAATTTTATAAAAAACTCAAAATGGTCAAAACCATGTCCCTGACATGATTTCAGCCTATTTCCGAAACCCTTGCTATGCTTAATAAAACTTAATATTTACGGGCTAAAAATCCCGAAAACCCATGTTACATGCTAAAGGCATGGCTTTTTTATATTTCATTATATTTTTCTCCTCCAAACAGATGAATTTTTAAGAAAATTTTTGAAATTTTAACTAAAAACTATTTTATGTTATAATTACGACAGAAGGATTTACACTAATGAATATTGATAACAATTTTGGAATAGCATTTTCCCTTACCATGCTGGCTGGTTTAACAACCGCAGTTGGTGGTGTTATCGCTTTTGTTACTAAAAAAGATAACTTAAAAGCATTATCTTTGGGGTTGGGATTTTCTGCGGGTGTTATGATATTCATTTCGCTCGTTGATATTATTCCGGGTGCTGAAAACCTTTTAAAAATGAATTTCCCGAACAATTATCAATGGCTTGTGTTTGGCGGATTTTTGGCAGGTTTGTTGTTGTCTGTTTTAATTGACTATTTCCTGCCTGACCATGTCGATACGGAAGAACTTTTGCATCCAGACGATCCTGAAGCATATTCTCATAGTCATTACAAACTGCAAAGAGCGGGATTCCTTACTGCTATTGCAATTTGTGTTCACAATTTTCCGGAAGGGATGGCAACATTTTTAACAACGACACAAAATATTACACTGGGCATTTCTGTTGCTTTTGCTATTGCAATACACAATATTCCTGAGGGCATTGCGGTTGCTCTGCCAATATATCATGCAACGGGTAAAAAGCGTTATGCAATGCTTTATGCGGCATTATCCGGTATAACAGAACCGATAGGGGCATTGGTTGGGATGATGATTTTCGGATTTTTTGTCCCGAATATATTGGTCGGAGTTTTGATGGCAGGTGTTGCGGGAATTATGACTTATATTTCATTTGATACTTTGCTCCCGCTTGCTAAAGAGTACGGAAACTGGCACTTGTCAATTGTCGGTATTATGTCGGGAATATTGTTCATTTGGTTAAGTCTGATATTGTTAGGTTAATAAGCGATTTTTCCTTAACAAAATTATAAAAACACTCGACAAACAGTTATGTTTGTTATATGTTAAGGCTACATGCGGAAATATAAATACAAAAGGAGAAAATATTATGCAAGTTATATTAAAAAAAGAAGTACAAAACCTTGGTGAAGTCGGTGATGTAGTCAATGTTAAAGACGGTTATGCAAGAAACTTTTTACTTGCTAACGGCTCTGCAGAAATTGCTACACCCGGTGCTTTAGCAAACAGAGAAAAGAATATGGCAAGAATTCAGGCTAAACAAGAAAAATTACACCAAGAAGCACTTGCTAAGGCTGAACAAATTGAAAAATTCGGAAAACTTGAATTATCTGCTAAAGCAGGTGAATCAGGAAAATTGTTCGGTACTATTACTACTAAGAAATTGACTGAAGAATTGTTGGCAAAAGCAGGCATTGAAGTTGATAAAAAATCAGTTTCTCTTAATGCTCCGATTAACAAAATCGGTAATTACACTATGCTTATCAAATTAACTTCAAAAGTTAAATGTGAATTGCCAATTTCTGTTACTGCTTCTGAAGTTGTTAAAGAATCAATTGTAGAAGAAGTTGAAGAAGAAGTTAAAGAAGAATCTGCTGAATAAGCAAGATAATCAAATGTTTATTAAAAAGGTGGGCAAACGCATCAGTATGTCCACCTTTTAACAATTTTACGGAGTTTATGTATGCTAAAAAATTTGAAATTACGCCCGCTTGCAATAGGTTCGCTCCCTCATAATGATTCGGAAAAGGCAATGTCTGTCGTGACAAAAGATTTTTCTGAAATTCCGTTTTTCCCGCAGTTGGCAAATGTGAACAGGAAAGAAGATATGATTTTTCAGGTTTTGGAGGGCATGCCTGCATTTTCTTCTAAAAATATATCGGATTTTTCCATAGATTCTGAAAGTGAAGAATTTTACAATGATTTGGAAGAATTTTTCTCTGACTATGAA
>ONVC01000050.1 GCA_900321205.1 uncultured Acinetobacter sp.
ATGAGATTTGTTAAATACGGTATTGCAGTTGTTGCAATATCTTTAGCAGTCTGCACAGCATACATTAAATTTATGTATCTTGGATAATAAATATAAATTAAAAAGAGAGGCGGATGGCTTTATGCCATCCGCCTCTCTTTTTATCATCTGTTTGGTTGATGTCTGATTAGTTAAAATCCTCTATTATATGTATGGAATATAGTAGGGATGAGGTATGATAGACTCAATATTCTTTGACGAATTATATAAACAATTTAGCTGGTATGATTCACTGTTCACACCGGTCGTTGAAGAATGCAGCAAACAATTTTTCTTCAGCGGATTTGATTACAAACTTGTTGCAATAAGTACAAACATGAATGTGCTTGCTCAAAATGACACATTCTTTGTCACTAAAGTTAAAATCAATTCTAAAAATGATGTTTATATAAGAATCTCTCAGGATGCAATAAACGTTATCCTCGATAAAGTTCTCGGTAAAAATAACAGAAAATTTGAACTTACTGACGTATCGGAACTTGAAGCAAGAATAATTACGGCATTTAACGATTCTCTATATGATTCTCTGAAATCAAATTTTAATATAGAGCCGCACAGAAGATACAATGAAATCATTCACCTTACTTACTATGTAAAAAGTGAATCTTCAGACGCAGCAGCGAAATTTATCATCTCAATGCCAAAGGGTATTTTAAACCCGGTTACAAAAGATACAGAAACAAAACATTTTACGGATATGGATTTTGTGGACTGTCTTGTTGACGCAGATTTTCTAATCGGCACAACCTCATTTCCCGTTGCTGACATAAAACACCTGGAAGCAGGTGACGTTGTTGTGTTTGATAAAAGTAACTCATCTGAGATGACACTTTTAACATCTGATACAAATTTAAAATTCAAAATAAAACCTAACTCAAATATAGTAGAACCTTATGATACAGTAAGCAGTGTCGGAGGTGGGGAGGATAGCAATATGAACGATTCTAATTTATGGGACAGTATTCAGGTAGATATGTCTGCCGAATTTGATAAAGTTAAAGTTCCGCTGGGTGAACTCAAAAGCATAGAAGAAGGACTTATTGTAGATTTATGCTCTGTTTACGATAACAAAGTTTCACTTAAAGTCAGCGGTAAGCTTGTAGCATCAGGCAGCCTCGTAATAATTAATGACCGCTTTGGTGTAAGAATTGAACAGGTTTCTGAATCAAACCCTGCCAATAATTATGAAGAAGCACCAAAGTCTGATGTCCCTGAAAAAACCGAAGATTTCGATTACAGCGATTTTGAAGTTGAAGAAGAAAAACAAGGTTGATTTTAAGGTAAATATTATTAAGTATTTATAAGTAAGTTGTTTAAACTTAATTGTTCGGAACAAAAAAGAGGATAGTAAAAATGGGATATATTACAAACTTTATCGTATATACGCTTGCCATGGTGGGAGTAATCGTAGTGGCATTACTGGTATTCAAAAATGCAACCTCAGTAGGCGGCGGCAAACATTCTAAATATTTAAAAATAATTGACTCAATCTCACTAGGACAGAGAAAGAGCATGTTTATAATATCTACTGGAAAAGAACAATTTCTTGTTGCAAGCGATGTTAATAACACTTCGCTTATCTCGAAAATTGATAATGTAAGCCCTTTAAATACTGAAACACTTAACGATTTGCAACCGCAGAAAAATTCATTCAGCGAAACATTGGGTCAATTATCAAAACAAAGCTATATTGACAAAAAAGACATAGGAATAAAATCCTGTGCATTAAATAAGAAAACAAACAACTCGGTAATTAAAAATTTTGCAGACATTTTAAAATAAATAAGCCTGCTCAAATAAAGGAAAAATAATGGATACAGCTTTACAAAATATGAACCCTGTTTTACAACTGCTTACGGTTATGACGTTGTTTTCACTTCTGCCGTTTGTTTTTTGTTGTATGACATGCTTTTTAAGATTTACAATAGTCTTTTCACTACTAAAAACCGCAATGGGCGTACAGGTTCCGCCGGCAATGGTAACAATCGGACTTTGTATGATTTTAACCTTTTACACTATGGGCGGAGTTTTTCAGCAATGTTATGAGCAGGGCTCAGTTCCCTATCAGAAAAATCAGAACCTTATAATGGCTGTTGATACAGGCTCAAAACCGTTAAAAGAGTTTATGCTTAAACAGACAAGGGAAAACGATTTGGCATTTTTCGTAAATTTAAAATACAAAACACCGCCAAAGTCCCCTGACGTTTTGACTATCTGGGAAGTTGCACCTGCGTACATTTTAAGTGAACTCAAAACAGCATTTGAAATAGGTTTTATTGTATTTGTGCCGTTTATTGTACTTGACCTTGTTGTAGCTAACATATTACTTGCCTTAGGTATGTTTATGTTATCGCCGACAATTATTTCTCTGCCGTTCAAGCTGCTTATCTTTATTGCAGTTGACGGCTGGGCTCTCATTGTACAGGGATTGGTACAAAGTTACAATTAACAAAGGAACTTAAATTATGATTGAAGTATTAACAGAATATTTGGCAAAAGGTTTTATGGCAATGTTATCAATATCAATGCCATGCGTGCTTACTGCTGCGGCTATAGGTTTGGTAGTCGGTATCATACAGGCGGTAACACAAGTTCAGGAACAAACAATTGCCGCCGCGCCAAAGATTTTCATGGTATTTCTGGTAATCATTATAGGCGGAATGGGGTTCATTAAATTGCTTACAAATTTATTCCTTGACGGAATGAATCTTGCATTTCAGACCGTTCCGAAGGAAGACAACTTTGTTCTGCCGGCTGATTATTACAAATACACAACACCTTTTGAAAAAGAAATGAATGGTGACAAATTTAAGAATGTTCCAAACGTCAAAGAGGTCATGAAAAATTCTTCTAAAGCTCCTTATATTGACAGAGGACAAAAAATCAAATACACAACAGCACCGCAAGCTCCGATGCCAAAAGGAAATTTTGTTGAGATAAACAAAATGCTCGGAAGATAGGGGTAAATATTATGATAAAAAAATACCTTCTTACAGCACTAAGTATAATTTTAACATATCCTGTTTTTGCTTATGAAGACTGCATAATTACAACTAACGGAAAATTGACCGACATAAAAATTCAGCATAATGATATTATTAATGTATATCCGCTTATAACAGTGGATAACAATAAAAATACACTCGTAATTGAGCCTTTAAAGACTGGTGAAACAAAATTTACCGTACTGAAAAATGACAAAGACAAATACTTATTTAATGTTAGCGTAACAGAAGATAAAACAACAGTAGAGGTTGTTGAGGGCTTTGGAGTATTATCTATCGACACCCCTCCTGTCAGCTATGAAGAATATTTTGATTTGGATGAACCTCCGGAGGTAAATAATACATCTCTGCTGGAAGAATCAAAACGTTTCCAGGAATATATAGACAGCCTTGATGAACCGCCGGAACTGAGAGGTAGTAATTAACAAATGGACCAGATTGTCAATCAGATATCAATAATGTTCCCGGATTTTGCACGTTGGTTTTCGGCAGGATTCATTGTGTTTGCCAGACTTATGGGATTTATAAGATTTGCTCCTGTTTTTAACAGAAAAGAAATTGCAGGTATGGTTAAACTTGCTTTTGCGTTTATTTTAACAATTATTATTACTCCCTTAATTAAACCCGTTGCCCCTCCTGCTGATTCCATGCTCCTTCTTTTGGTGTTGAATTTTGCTGCCGGTGCAATAATCGGATATATAGCTCAAATCATTATTTTGGCTATTGAATCAGGCGGAGATATGATAAATACTCAAATGGGTTTGTCTTCTGCAATGGTAATGGACCCTTCCACAAACAGCCAGACTTCTATTCTGAGCCGTGTAATTACACTGCTGGGACTTGTAATTTTTATGGAGATAGGCGGATTTTACTGGATTATCAATGCCTTAATCAGAAGTTTTGATATATTCCCTATATACGCAGTTGCAATTCCCCTGGAAAAAATTATAAATCTGGATTACCTTATTACAACAACCTCAAATGTTCTTTATATAGGTCTGCAAATTGCTTCACCCGTATTACTTGCCACTCTCGGACAAGATATTATCCTTGGTGTAATATCCAAAACAGCGCCGCAGGTAAACGTATTCCAGCTGTCATTCCTGTTTAAACCGGTTCTCGGTGCCGCAATAATGATATGGATATTACCTATGCTTATTAATGTAATATCAGAGTTCTTTACTTCCTACTCAAGCATTTATTAATGGTAAATATAATTAAGCCTTTTCATCTAATACAGGCTGAATATCGATTTTTGACAGATTTCTTGATGCAAGGGCAAAATCAACAGAGCCCGGAGGCGAAGTAATTCCGAGAGATGCAGCAAAGCCGGCAGATAAGCCTGTAACAATACCGGCAACTAAACCAAGAATTTTTTTAGTAACAGAGGTCGATTTTCTTAAAATTATCAACGGTATTGCAGCACCTGCTACACCACAGGAAGCAACAATATTACGCCCCAAATTTCTGCGTTTTGTTATGGCTTCTTCTGAAGAATTTGCCTTAACAAAATTCCTGATTTTTGGTGCTGAATCAAGGATTTGGTTATAAGACGTTTCAAAAGTATCGACCTGCTCGATAGGTACAGAAAGTTTACCGGCTTTGTTTCCTTCGGAATCGATAACATTATACAGAACTCTTCCATTGGGTAAAACGCCTTCACGAAAAATATTTCCGTATGAGTTCTGTCTTAAATTTCCTGATATTGGATTAACCATAGAATCACCTTCACTCTACGATTATTATAAACATTTTTCATAAAAAAATCAAGGTTTTTGTATGATTATTTTTTTAATTTTTGGATATTTTTGATGTATTTACGCTATTTTTAATAAAATTACACATATATAAATATACAATCAATAAATATTGTCATTTCAGCCTCCAGTAATATTCTACAAGATAACTGACGGCATCGAACGGATGTTCTAAGAATTTTGCTTCTCTGCAGGCTTTTATCTGAGTATGAGTAGGAACATCAACTATCCCTGTTCCTTCTTTAAAAGAAAGATTATAAACGTTATAAAGAATCCATTTACACCGTCTGGGGTCAATGAATAAATGCCTTTCACCGTTTGAGTTTTTAACCCTGGCATTGAAAGCCGATATACGATTCATTATAGGCGGGTTATAATTTCTGAGACGGAATTTTACTTTTTCGTATCCGTAAGATAAAAGTGCATTTTTTATAATTGCATAATTTGTATATTCACTCTGCGTACTCCTGTTATCACCCGAAGCATCACCATTGATTATAATTTCTGATTTGTGTTTCGGATAACGTCTTATAAACTCATCAACACACTGCTGCGTTGAAGTATTTTCTATAACGATTTCATCAAAAAAGTAAACATCATCTTTATCCTTGTGCGCAAGAGCCCAGCACATTGGGTCAACGTTAAAGTCACAAGTTAAATGAAGAGGCAAATTAGGGTTATATTTAAGAAAAAGCTTATTTTCTTCCCCAAAGCCCTTAACAACAAGTCCGGACGAATAATCACCAAATTCCCCGAGAACATTTATTCTGTAATACTCTTCATCAAAACTTTCTTTCATCGACTGAACAAAATGAGGGGGGAGATAAATGTTATTGGTAGTCGGTGCAATTATAAGACGGTAATTTTCTTTTGAATGTTCGACAAACCTCTGCCAAATCCAGCCTTTATCACCCTGAGGATTCGTATGTCCGAAAAGACGATATCTAAAATCCACCCAATTTTTGCCCCTGTAAGTATTCCTTAATCTTCCCAGGAGTTGTTTGAACGAAGAATCCGATATTTGGGAAGCTTCTTCAATTTCTGCCCAGTGAAGGTTAAGTGACTTAAATTTTTCAGGGTCTTCAAGCGCAGAAAAAAGTATTTCAGAACCGTTAGAAAATTTTATTATTTTATCAATTTTATTATAAACATAGTCCTTATCCTGAATAAAACCGAGCGCTTCAAGATGGTCTAAGTATGCAACAAGCGTTGTTTTTCTCACAAGTTCATACTCTTTTGCACCAACCAATCCTTTTGAACCCGGATATTTCATTGCTAAGAGAATCCCCAAAAGAGAACCGCACCAGGTTTTACCACTTCCGAAACCGCCCTGATATATCGCCACATCCAGAGCGTTTGAGTGAGGTATCTCTATAAACTCTCTTTGTTTATCCAATAATTTATAAATCAAATTAACCTCCCTATATAAAAAACGAGGGATAAAATATCCCTCGCCACATCAAATTATTTATCCCAGCCGCAAAAAATCGTCTGATAGAATGCAACTGAGTTTTTCATAAAAAACCGTTTTACAGAACAAATACCGCTGCTTTCGAGAAGTGCATTAAAAACATCAGTCGAAAAGCTTCTGTCATCATTTATATAATTATGATTTTCACACAGAACATCATGAATAAGAGCCGGAACAAGAAATCCGTTATCATAATTAGAACCTATGACACGCCAGAAAAAACGGGGAATAGAAGCTCCGTCATAACAATATCCCTTTGGAATGCTAAAATTGTATTCTTTGTTTTTTCTAATATCTTTCAAGCATACGGATAAATCTTTCCTGCAGATAAAAGGATATTTTTCGATTGATTTTTTATCTTCTTTTGTCATAGATGGAATATAATATCTTACTCCTACTGACGGAAGTTTATCAAAATATATTCCGGCTTTTGAGTTCAAATACCAACAGAACATATTTTTACCCCCTAAGAAGTTCTCTGAATAATCAATTCACGCAGTTTTTCTATCATTCCATAGACTTCCCCTTTGGGTAAAGTAAAGTTACCGTTATCCTCATCAAGCGTATAGTAATTAGCATACCCGAACTGTTCAGCCATATCATTTACTCTATCACGATAAATACTGCCAACTATCTTAGACCCTGTCTTACTTTCCGTATATGGTATCTTCAAGCAAGGCTGGTAAACCAGGTTGCCGTCAGACCAAGACTTTAAATTATTCAAATCGACTTTCATATATTGTGTAGTTAATCCGTATCCTGCTCTGCCTAAAAACAGTTTTTTTGAGTTCAATTTTAAAGCCGTAGTAATTGTACCGCTTGATATCGTACCATTTTGCCTGATTATACTTATTGTATAGGTTTGATTTCCGTCATACTCTATTTTAAAAGTAACGGTTTCATTTAATATTGGGGCACTCAAAGCACTAGGAGTTGTACTTAATGTAGTCGCAGTTCCGTTATCATCAAAAACTAACCTAGGTAAAAAACCGCCGTCATTCATATAACAGTCTGCAAATGAATTCTCATAAAAGCCAATAGGATAAGTGCCATCGCTTGCACTTGCAATTTTAGTAAACGGAATTTCAATTTTAAAAGGTCTGTTTACATCTATACCTATATCATCAATGGTTATATAGCCATAACCTAATGATTGGTCAAGGACACCATCTGCAGTTATATTTGCAGGATTAGAAGCCGTATAATCATCTGGCTTAATCGTATCTATACCTGTTTTGTTACCTGAGAAAACCTCTACTCCGTCAGCGGTGATTGAGAATTGTTTGAGGTCGATAGAACCTAATATATTTGAGTTCCAAGAACCGCCTCCAAGAACAATTTGTGTAAAGTCGTTGTGAGAATAGCTCCAATTAATAGTGCCAAGTAACGAACCATCAAGACTATAGCCTCTTATTACATATCGGTTGTATGCTATATCGTTTGTAACTTTAATCTTAAAAGCATGTGCAGTATCAATCGCAAACGTTGTTGAATAATTATCACCTTGATACGCTTGAAATTCATTATTGACATTTATATATACCGATATTCCACTAAAAGAAAAAAATGCACCAATACCTGAATTAGCATTATAAATAAACTCAAACTCAAAATCAGTACTTGCACTTAAAGATTTTATTACCTTAACAAAATTACTTCCGCTAAACCCACTGGCAATCCCATCATCCGTAATATTAGGACTGCCCGTGACTGTAAACTTAGAACGGTCAAAGGTTGAATGAGCGTATTTTTGAACGTCAGCAAAGACTTCCTCATCCGTTGAAACAAAACCTGTTAACAGTCCCTTTGACTGATTGAGGTGGTCTGTACTTACTCTGTTGTCAACAGTTCTCTGAGCCTCTTCGGCATAGTATTGAGCCTGATTTACAAAACTCTGTCCGTTTGTTCTTATACTGACAATTGCTGAGTTCAAAGAGTTGTTCAGGTTAGTTTGGATAGAGTTTTTTTGTAAAGTTAAATCACTTATTGCCGAGTTTTTAGCAGCCGATAATCCTGAAATGGAAGTGTTATAAGAGTTTGTTATTCCGTCTGTTGCACGGGCGTAAAAGAGTTCTAATCCGGTTTTATAATCCTCAATATCATTTTTCCAGCCTTTTGCAGCCTCTTCGCTTTGTGCCGCTCGCAAAGCGCTTGCGGCAGCAGAGTTTTTACTGTTTTCAAGTTCATCAATAAAAAGAGGCTGAACATCAATGTACAACCTCATATCGTCATCATCCATGAATAAATTGTTTTGTGCCATTAGTCACCCTCTACTTTCTTCGGATAAACGGTAATTGTATTAACCGCTCCGATTTCTTCCGACCCGACAATCAGCGTTTCTTCTCTTTGAGTTTCACTGTCACATATTTTTAAACCGTAATAATAAACTGCACAGGGCTCATCTTTTTTTACGGTAAAAAGGTCCGTATAATCCCCTGTAAGCTGAAAAATTACGTATGATTCATTATTACTCTCAACAGACAATTCGCTTCCTACCGGTTTTCTGTTTTTATCCTGAACTGCAAAATACACGGTAAAATTTTTATTCGGGTTCAAGCCTCTTATTGTAATAAGACCACTATCACCTTGTATCATTGAGATATTACCGTTCTTATCAATTTTAAATCCCATCTTTAACCTCCTCTGCACCTCGGAAATCTTTTACAGTTTGAAACAGACATTCCTGTATAAATTGCATAGTGGGATATTTGTTTTCCTGCAAGGACTCCATATATTCCAAACTCATATCTTTTGAGAAATCAGGAGTTTTATAAGTAATTATTTCAACATTCTGTCCCATTTCCATGCCGGACCTTATCGGGAGAAGCAAATCAGAAAGAAAATCCCTTATAGTACCGTCTTTCATAGTCACTTTTCGTCTTATCCAGCCCAGAGAAGTAAGGAAAAATGCTTTTTCAAACTCTTTTTTTCTTTTTTGTGCTTGTATTTCTTCGGTATTTTCGGCAAATGCAATTTGTCCGTCTTTAATAATAAAAAGCTCACGATTTTCTTCAAAGCTTTTTAATGTACATACCTCAGTAGACAGACAGTCATTTGAATATTCATAATCGGCGTAATCATATATATTGTTATCTTTTATTCTGTAAAACATATTTTAAGCTCCTTTCATAGGATAAAAGTAATATGAACCGGAAGTTCTATCTGCTGTAATAATATCTCCTGAACTAACTCTGAACATCGAGCCGGAATAAACATTATAACCGCCAGAGTATCCGCAGTGTCCGTGAACAATTTTTTCGTTTACATATACATAACTTGTATAATCTGAGCCATATACACCTGCATAAACGTATCCGTCAGCTTCAGCCGTATAAGGCAAAGTTATTCCTACGCCTTTTGAATAATCAGGAGCATTGTTTTGAGAGTCAAAGTCATTTCTTAAATCTCCAAGGTCACCTTCAAGTTCGTTTATATCAGATGCTAAACCGCTGATTTGTTCCGAGAATGAAGCAGTCTGGCTTGATATATTAGAATAAATACTTGTTGTTGATGACACCAAATTATTTGCAACCGCAGTAATTCTGTCATCCAGATATTCAAAGTTATCATTCATTGTTTCCGATGATGCCAGTGAACCGTATTCAATATGTGTTAAAGGCATTTTATCCCCTTTCTTTTATTAATGTGTCATAAATTTTATCAACCTTTTTGTTTATATCCGTCAGCTGCTCTTTTACAATCCCGAATTCTGATTTTGTAATGTAAACCTTTGATATCTCTGAAAGTATCTCTCGATGAGTATGCTCAAGCATCTGAGGGGTAACAAAAAGATTGTACTGAAAAACTATAGCAAGCCCCAAAATAAGAAGCGGTGCATATTTGTACACTAAATCTTTATCCATTTTCCCTCCTAGGCAGCCATACCTGCAATAACAGCAGCAAGTACTACCGGCAATATTTCATCCGAAATATTATATGAAGTATCTTCACCGGATGATGCCGAATATTTTGTTGCATTCCCCGAGCTTGCCCTGAGTGAATGGTTTTGCATATCAGATAAATAATTTGCTCCGAGCATATAATAAGATAACAGGTTTGAAATTGATTTTGCCGTATCAGACTGAGAGTTTGCCAGCAGCTCATTTGCATAACTTGTCAGAGAAGAGAGGTTTTTATCTTCCAGATTTCTGTACAAGTCCTGAGCCTGCGAAGAACGTATCATATTTCTTTGCGAAAGAGGATTTATAATATTATTTTCCAGATTTGTTCTTGACTGACTTGAAAGAGAATCCGCAAATGCACGCATTTTTGCCTTGTTTGTAACAGAATTAAGATTTGGCTGCAAATACTCATTAAGTAATGAGTTTATGTTATTGTTTACAAAATTATATACTGATTGCAGAGCAGTATTATCCTGAAACCCCGATATTGTTCCGTTATTATCCGTTTTTGAATAAGCATAGGGATTAGACGTTGTTGTATCTCCGTACACTGTTCTTGAATAAGCTGATTTTTTTGAAGATGAGCTTCCCATTTCTATTCCTTTCTTTTAAATTTGTTTTATTTTTATCTTTTCAAATTCAATATTTTTAATACAAAAATCGTCTCCTGACTGTTTTGTCAAAAAAGTTATCTGTAAAGTTTTAAAAAAAGTTACAGGCAGTTTTTTAACCGAGTTAACATCTTTTGAGGGGAAATAAAAACTATCCCAGTAATTTTTGTCAAAATATAAAAAATTCTGGTAAGTTTTTCCTTTTATGTGTCTGGTTTTAAGAGTTGAAGTGTCGTAGTTTTTTATATATTCGACATAAAAACTGTTGTTGTAATACATATCTAACGCAGCTTTTGGGGGTGAGTTAACAACTTTCAGACTATTTTCACACCCCAGATTAAACGGTGTACATTTGTAAAAAGACGGTATAAACTCCCCGTCAAAAGTTCTTGACGAATACTCTTCATAAACCTTGTTACCTGCCGAATAAAGCTTGCCGTTAATTACGCAAAAACATGTAATTTTCTGAGCAACTCTTTTAACCCAGGTTTTCCTTATGTAGTCATATATAAGAATTGTTGAGTGCTCGCCGGGATGGATTAAAAACCAGACTTCATTCCGGTCCTGAGTCACAACGGAAATTGACTTTATGTACTCAGTATCGGATAGAGAAATATTACAGAGTTCTTCCTGAATATCAAGTGCTATATTTTCGCCCAGTGTTTTATCACCATTTACAACCTGACGAAAAGAGAATACACCCTTTTTGGTATCATCATAAAAATATAACTCTGTTCCGTGAAAAACAAGGGCTTTATATCCTGCACACCCACCCGGAGATTCCATTGTTTTGGAAAAAACTCCTTCTGACTCAGTTATTAGCTGGGAAGAATCCTTGTGGAATACAGCTAATGCACCTAAATAGGGGTGAATTGCGGTAATATTCTTTACAAACTCAATATATCCCGCTGATGTTGTAATCTCAGCATCGGAAGTAGAAAAATCATAAATATTCTCCTGCACCGAATACCACAAAACCTGATTGGAAAAAACCCATAACCTGCCTGCAAATACAACTATGCCCAGTCCTTTTACACTACGACCGTCTGTGTCAACAGGACTCATCACGGTTACCTCATCAAGTTCACCGTTCACATACTTATTAAGTTCGATTGATAAAAGTTCCTCGCCAGTAGAAAAAACAAATAAATCAGACCAGCCCTGAGAAACATCACAAGCCTGAGACTTTCCTGTTACACTAAGCCCCGAAACTTTTTCCGTTAATACGGAAGCTTCTGTATTAAAAAGATATATTTTCCCTTCCGATTGGTTCTCCGTATGTATAAAAAAATATTTTTCCCCCTGCTGAACACTTTCAAAAATATTAATAACCGTTTCGCCTTCGGGAATACTGCCACAAACACAAATGTTTCCTTTTGATGTACGAATTCCCACTCCTGAGTTGACTCCTGTTGAATACAGCTCAACATTTTGTAAATCAGAAGCTGTTATAACAGAAGACGAATATATTGAAGAAGTCCTGTTTATCCCCGAAAAATTATTGCAAATCAATGATGTTTTCAGCATTCTTCCTCCTTTCTTTTTTATTAAAATTCATTACAAAAATCCCGTTTGATTAAATTCGATTTTACATTTCTTAACAATTGATATCAAAAAAGGCAATTTTTTATTTCTTATATACTTTATATATATGTAAGCGATATTTAAGGAGAGTACATAA
>ONVC01000010.1 GCA_900321205.1 uncultured Acinetobacter sp.
TATCCAGTTTAAAAGTACTTCTTACTCTGACCGGTACTTCGTATTGTTTTGCGGTTTCAACCGCTCTCGGGTGAAGAACATTTGCCCCGACTCTTGCCAGTTCAAGCATCTCTCCGTAAGATATTTGTTCCAGTCTTGAAGCATTTGGTACAATTCTGGGGTCTGTTGTATAGACGCCCTCTACGTCTGTATAAATATCGCACCTTGATGCTTTAAGAGCTCCTGCAAGAGCAACTGCTGATGTATCAGAACCACCTCTGCCGAGAGTGGTTATTTCAAAGTCTTCTGTTATTCCCTGAAATCCTGCAACTACAACAACTTTTCCCTGCTCTAAATAACTTTTTATTTTTTCTGTTTTTATATCAATAATTCTTGCTTTAGAATGAACTTTTTCTGTCATGATGCCGATTTGCATTGCATTCATGCTGACAGCAGGGCAGCCTTGTTCCTGCAAAGCCATTGCAAGGAGAGCAATTGATACGCCTTCGCCTGTGGACAAGAGCATGTCCATTTCCCTTGATGACGGATTCGCTGAAATCTCATGTGCCATTTTAACCAGATAATCAGTTGTATGTCCCATTGCCGAAACAACAACTACAACATCATGTCCGTTATTCTTCTCCCGTATAATAGCTTTTGCTACGTTTTTAATCTTTTCCGTATCTGCAACAGATGTTCCGCCGAACTTCTGTACAATAATATCTTTCATATTTATACCTGCATGTCCATCTGTTATTATAACTTGAAGCATGACGGTTGGCAAGGACTTTTATGTTTATCTCACTATCTTATGTAATATTGTTAAATATCTTGTTATTTGCTAATCATGACCAAATGTTAAATTTTGTAACGTTTTTTTCTCTGAACAAGTTTAAACTAGCAAAAAGATTTTTTACACTTTTTAAAAAGCATATAGGTATATCGATATTATGTGTAAAAAAGGAGCATAAAACTTATGAACATTATGAAGACAAACATGTTGTCACTGAACAACAAATTCCTGAAGGAAGATGCAGGTAACACACCTGTTGAAACACCTATTCCTTCAACAACAGACCCTCAAAAAGGTATGAAAGCTTTATCATTCTTAGGAATGCAGAACCTAATGGCTAATCCAAAATTGGCACAGGAAGTAGGAGTTATAAACAATAATTCTGATATGTCTTTCAAAGGCGGAAAATTCGCAAACGCAGCAAAAGTTTCTACAATGGTTTTAGGAACAGCAATGGCTGCTACTGCATTAACTTCTTGTGAAAAAGATATAAAAGTTAGTCAGTCACAAACGGTTATCGTTGACATGCAACCGGTTGTAGATGCTATCGAACAATTAAGAAATGACATCAATGAAAACAATAAAGCAGAAACACAGCGTGATAAAGAAGTTCTTGAAGCTTTAAATAAAGCTCTTCTCGGTATGTATCAGCTTCAAACACTTGTTTCTAACCAAACATTAACAATTGATCAATTCAGAGAATTGGTATTAGGAAAGATGGAAAACGGTGAATTGCAGAGATCTGCTATATTAGATGCAATTATTGTTCTTCAGGATAAAACAGAACAGGCTGCTATCTATGCAGTAACATCAATTATTAATGCATTTGAAAATAAACAAATCAGTTTTGAACAGGCAATGGCAGAAATTCAGGCATTATTAAAAGATAATAACAGCCTTCTTTCTGATATTAAAGAAATGCTTTCTAAGCACTTTGATAAATATGACACAGATATGGCTGAACTTAAGTCATTAGCTTACGGTATCAAAAAGGAACAGGAAGCTACAAGAAAAGACGTTGAAAAATTTGCAGGTGTTGCAGTAACTATGTCAAAAGATATCAGAAATATGACTGTAGACTTGGCAGATATAAGAGCAAAACTGAAAAACGGTGTTAAATTTGATGACAGCCAGCTTGCAGCTTTATTAAAACGAATTAATGCTACTCAGCAAATGACTAAAGATGAAATTGTTGCAAGATTAGATGCATACATCGAAGGTCAAAATGCTCTTGCTGATAAATTAGATACAGCAAACAACTACCTCGCTAAATTAGGTTATGTTGTAAGCAATGATGTAATTAATGCAATTAACAATATCGGCGATAATTTGGAAGGTATCCCTGAGATTGTTTCTAAGCTTGATGAATTGGTTGCAGCTGTAAAATCTCTTACAACATCATTTAATTTATATGCAAAATACACAATGGACGCTCACGATAAAGAACTTGAAGCATTGAACGCAATCAAAGCTGATTTATCAGGAATCGACAAGAAAATCAGTACATTAATCGTTCAGGGTAAAACAGCAGAAGATCAAAGAAAAATCATCGCTGATTATCTTGAAAAATTACTTAAAAAGGCTGACGATATCGAAGGTAAATTAGGCAGAATCCCAACAGTTGATGAATTCGATATTATGTTAGAAAAAAATGATGCAGATAACCGTAAATTCTATGGCGACCTTATTAAAGCGGCCGGCGTAGACCCTGCTCAATTTGAAAATATCAAAGACTTGTTAAAGACAATTAATGAAAACCTTGTTGATTTCCAGGGAACAAGCAACAAATACTTAGCTGATATCTTAGACAGAATTAAAGCTATGGATCCGTCAGCACCGGATTATACTGATAAACTGAATAAGATTATCGACCTGATGGAAAACTTCAAGTTTGAATGTAATTGCAAATGCGATTGTGACAACAACCACACAATCAATGAAGGTATCATCGATATCATCGGTTAGGTAACATTTAATAAATGCGGGTGCATATATAAAGTAAGCTAAGGCGGAATTTTTCAAAAATCCGCCTTTTGCTTTTTTGTTTTCATAAGAAAAGGCGGTGGATTTTTAATCCGCCGCCTTTTTGAAAACAACCATAGTTTGCATTATTATTTTGATGCTGCTTCTGCTTCTTTAACTTTTCTGTTAAAATCAGCTTTTGCTTCTGCTTCTGTTTTGCCTTCGCCGACAATAGCCGGGTGACAATCATCTGTATATGTTTTGCTCTTACCGAGTCTTCCGTACCCGTAACGACCGTTGTTGCGTTTTGCTGAGCCACCGTTATTAAGTTCTTTTTGAGATTTTTTCTTAACTTCGTTATCTTCATATTTACAAACAATTGTTTTACCGTTAACAGTTATTGTAATTTCATCAGGGAAGTCTAAGTGTTTAGGAATGTCTCCGCCTGTTATACCTTTGTATTTATCTGCGTGGAATACACCGTTTTCATCAGTTGCCAATTCTCTTTGCATAACTTTTATAGCACCGTTTTTGCTGTATGCATCTATGCCTGCCTTTGCAAGTTCTTCAACTAAGCAAGGATATTTAGCTTGTGCGATTGCCAACCAAGTTTCTCCGCCTTCTCTTTCCCAAGCGTGAGGAGGTATTTTAACTCCTTTATCTCCGATAACTCCGTTGCAAGTCGGACAATCTTCAACTACTGTTTCCTTGCATTCCGGTACTTCAATTTTGTGTTTCTCAGAGGTTCTTGCAGCAGCTGCTACTTCTGCTCTGTTAAGAATTTGGTTGCCTCTTGCATCGTTGTATTTTTCTATGAATGTGCAGTAATCCCATTGAGTATTGCAGTTTTCATCAAGAACTGCTTTTCTTGCGCCTGTTTTTGGATCAACAGTTGTTACAATACCGAGTTTTGCGATTTCTTTTAATGCTGCTTTAAGTTCCGGTTTCAGGTGTTTGTCGCTGTATGCGTTATCTATTGTATCGATGATTTCTTCGTATGTTGAATCACAGTCGAAAATCATACCCAGAACTTCTTTTTCCTGTGCGCTGCTCAGTAGCCCTTCGATTACGCCGATTGCTGTTCCGACTCCTGCACCAGCTGCTGCACCCATTGCAATTGCTTTAAGTAATGAAACAACAGTTCCGTTTACCATTTGATCCTGTGCAATGTATATTCCCACTGCTGTTTCTCCAATATTACCGAGTGTTGTTTCAACCATACCAGCACCGTAATCTGCTTTTGCTGCTATACCGCTTAATTCGTTCTCTGACCTGATTGCATTAAGGAAATCTGCTTTCTGTTCCGCAGAAAATCCTTCAAGCGGCATATTTACTTCCTGATGTTGTTTAATATCAATGTTCCAGCTTCCGTTTACCGCACCGGCTGCCGCACCTGCTGCTGCACCTGCTGCTGCGCCTTTCCAAATATGCTGCCACATTCTTACTGCCATCAGCTGCATTCTGTCATCTCCGTAACCAAGGAACTTAACCAGTCTGCGTACATCTTTGTCTGATAATTCACTTGTTTTAAAATCACCTGAGCCGTTAGCTCTGAATGATTGATATAATCTTGTCAAAACTGACTGAAGTTCACTTTCGTTATGATTGTTGTGGTCGTTCATTGTGTTATCTGCACCGATTGCTCCGCCTACAACTTTTGAAAGGTTTTTAACGATATAATCACCGTTTGGAGCTTTTGTAATTAAACCGGTTGCAACAAGAACGTTGTCATATGTATTACCATTCTTGTCTGTGTATGGCTGAACTAACGGGTTCTTTTTGCCTAATGCTTCAACAATTTCGCTGTTAGAGAATGTTTTGTTTTCTCTTATATTTACAGCTCTGTTACCTGCTGCTACTGCTTTATCATCTGTTTTTCCTTCCGAATTATTTCCGCTAATCCAGCGAACACCTCTTTTTAAAGCACTTTTGTTGTTGTTGCGGAGAGCTTTTTTAGCCCAGCTGTCTTTTACTCCGTTATTGTTTGCTTTTGTAAGTTCTTTTTCTCTTTTATATACTTTCTTTGAGGTATCATATTGTAAGTTATCAGCATTAACAAGGTTGCCTCCTCCGTCATATGCCTGAACTGCTGCTCTTGTTTTTTGAGCTCTTTCATTTACAAACTGATGTTTTGCATAATCTTTTAATTGTTTAATAGCTTCATCGTATTCTTTACTTTTGCCTTTGAACTCTTTTTTAACTGCTTTGTAAGCTTCTTTTGTTGTTGTACCGTTTGAAGTATTTTTTTCTTCATCGTATTCCATTACTTCAAGGAATCTTGCTCTAACTTCCTGGAATGGTGTTTTGAAAGTTTTTTTGGAAGCTTCGCCGATTGCTTCGTTTGCTTTATCTACTACTGCTTGTGTAGCAGGAGTTCCCTGAGTTTTTTCAATCGGTGTTGTAACTTTTAATCCGAATAAAGCTTTTACTTCATCTGATTCTTTAGCTAGCTTTTTCTGATTTTTTGCTTCCTTTAAATCCCCACTTAAGATCTGTGCTAATTTAGCGCCTTCTGTTTTGTTAATGCTTTTGTCGCCATTTCCGAAGTATTTGTCTACCATTTCAGCTTCTTTTCTGATAAATTTAGCTTTGATGTCAGAAATTTTTACATTCATTTCGTCACTCATAATATTCTCCTTATCCTCGTAAATCCATTCTTACTTTTATAAAGTTTTTTTGAGCGGAAAAATTGCTTTTTTGTTAAGAAGATTGTTAACAAATCTTAATATAATTCTGTAAATGTTTATTTTATTTGGCTTTGTTGGTTTTATAATTTTATATTTTGTATTGTATCAAGAGCTCTTTTTGATAATAATTCTGTCTTTAATTTTTTATTTCTGCGTTCGTTTTTTGACATCTCCATTGGGGAAACTATTGCCCAGTTCGAGTTTATAGGCTGTGGTGGTAAATATCTTAGTGAACCGTCACGTTTGCTGATGTGTTCAAGGTGTGCTTTATCGGTTATATAGTTCATCAAGGCTCCCAGCATGGTTTCTTTTGGCGGAGTAAACAACTCTTTTCCTTCAAGCAGGCGAGCCATGTTAATACCGGCCAGTAAGCCTCCGGCAATTGATTCCGTGTATCCTTCCGTCCCTGTAATTTGTCCTGCAAAAAACAGGCCTTCTCTGCTTTTTGTCTCAAGTGTCGGATTGAGAACCTGAGAGGCATTGATAAAAGTATTTCTGTGCATGACTCCGTATCGTACAATATTAGCATTTTCCAGTCCTGGAATTGAATGCACAAGTTCTTTTTGCACGCCCCATTTTAGATTTGTCTGAAATCCAACAAGATTAAAAAGAGTTTTTGCGGAGTTATCCTGTCTAAGCTGTACAACAGCATAATTTTCAACTCCAGTTCTTTTATCTATCAGCCCGACAGGCTTCATCGGACCGAAGCGAAGAGTATCGACTCCTCTTGAAGCCAAAACTTCGACCGGAAGACAAGATTCAAAGAATTTTGCATCTTTGTCTGCTCCGTGCAATTCTGCTCTTTCTCCGTTAACAAGAATATTATAGAATCTCTCATACTCTTCTTTATTCATGGGGCAGTTTATATAAGACGCTTCCCCTTTATCGTATCTTACTCCCCAAAAAGCCTTTTCAAAATTTATTGAATCAATTTCAACTATTGGTGCAATAGCGTCAAAAAAGTGCAGATGCTCTGTTTTAGTAAACTTTTGAATACTTTTTGCAAGTTCATCGCTGGTCAGAGGTCCGGAAGCTATAATTACGTTTCCATCAGGAATTTCAGTGAGTTCTTCCCGTATAAGTTTAATATTAGGATTCGTTTTAATTTTTTCGGTTACTGCATTTGAAAAATCTTCTCTTGCAATTGCAAGTGCGTTTCCTGCCGGAACAGCATGCTCATACGCAATTTTAATAAGTTCTCCGCCAAGTATTTCCATCTCTGCCTTTAAAAGACCGCTGGCGTTGGTTGTGTCAGCAGAACCCAGGCTGTTTGAACAAACAAACTCCGCGCAATTTTCAGTAACGTGTGCACCTGTCATTTTTTTAGGGCGCATCTCGTAAAGTTTAACTTTTATTCCTCTTTTAGCGAGCTGCAGGGCTGCTTCGCTTCCTGCCAGTCCGGCACCGATTATTGTTACGTTATTCTCCATAAGATATTATATTTACCCCTTAATACCTTCCGACCTGATTTCTGCCGTGTTCTTTTGCGTAGTACAAACCTTTATCCGCCCATTCAATTAAATCCTGCGGAGTTTGTGCGTTATCAGGGAATGTTGCAACTCCTAAGCTTATCGTAACAGGTGCTGTATCAAGAGGTGTCAAATGGAACGGTTTTTCCGAAACGGAAGCGCAAATTCTGTTTGCGAGAAGCAATGCTTCATCTACCCCTGTATTAGGAAGAATGATGCTCATTTCTTCACCTCCGTATCTGCAAACAAAATCTGTTGTTCTTGAGTTCTTTTTCAATGTTTGTGCAACCTGTCTCAAAACTGCGTCTCCTGCCTGGTGCCCGTAGGTATCATTAAACTTCTTGAAGAAGTCAATGTCACATATAATTAATGATACAGGCTGGTTGTATCGTCTTGATATTTCTATCTGTTGTTTTAAAGTATCCTGAAAATATCTGTGGTTGTACAGTTCTGTCAATCCGTCAATAGTTGCAAGCTTATACTGATATTCAAAATCACGTGATTTCATAAGATATTTTGCCAAAAGTGACAGTGTAAATGCCAATACAATAGCAATTACAGGAAAAACAACCGGAATCCATAAATTAAATATGTCCATTGTGTAATACGAGATAAATAAATATGCAATTGTAAATAAAATAGTTGAAAGTACCGCAAATAGTGTAGATGTTGAAAACATCGCTATTGCCCCCACTATTGCTATAACCGATATTATAATCAGCAGGTTTGCCCATCTTTCTGTCTTTTTAATAAAGTTGTTGTCAAGAAGGTTGTTTATAAATGTTGCGTGAACTTCTGCGCCCGGGTAGATATCTGCCTGTATAGGAACGCTTTTTGTGTCATGAAGGCTCATTGCAGTTGTTCCTACAATAATTATTTTGTCTTTAAAGTTAAATTTGTTTATATTTTTGCCTTCCATTTCGTTAATAATTTTATAGAAAGGAATATTTGTATGTGTACCGCTTTGACCGTACCAGTTAAGAATGGTCTCTCCGTCTTTGTTTAGAGGAACCTTTGTATCAGAAACAATAATATTCTTTTTTGAGTCTATGACAAAATTATTATCCCTGTTAAGTCTGAGATAGTCGCTTCCTGCTTTAAAGCTAAGATAAGGATAGTAGTCTTCTTTATAAATCATAATCGGGGCAACAGCTCTGATTATTCCGTCACCGCTGCGTCTTACATTCGTTAAACCTACCTGAACGTTTCCGTTAAGAAGTTCCTGCAGTATAACTCTGCAATTTGTAAAGTTGTATTTGTTTTTAAAATTAACAGACGATTTATTATCTATATTAAGTTTGATTCTTTCCGGTAAATCAGCAGGTTTTCTTACTTCGAATTCCTGATTGTCAAAATTAAGTCCTGTATAAATATTGTCATATTTATTCATTGTTTCTATAAAATATTTATCCGCATCTTTTTGAGAACGAACGGATTTAATAAACATCATATCGAAAATTATTGCCTGAGGTCTCTGTGTTTCAATATAATTTATTACATCTGCGTATATGTTTCTGGGAATTGGCCATTCTCCGTACTTATCCCATAACATCTCAACACTTGCGTCATCTATTGCCAGCAGAACTATATCTTTATTCGGTAACGGTCTTTTGTGCATTACACGAATAGTTTGTCTGTAATCGAAAGACCTGTTTTCCGCAACAGAAAAGAATGAACTGAATATGTTTTTAAGCGTATTATTGTTTTGCAGTAATACAAAGCCTATAAGCGTTGTCGCCAGTATAAGTAAAATGTAAGTCCCAAAAATAAACCACTTCGTTTTAGTTAAATTTTTCATAATTTCTCCATTAGTATATTTCTCTCTTTTTTTGTTAAGAGAGGTTTGTGAAAATTGAATCGCAATCACTTAAACTTTATTATAGTTAATCTCTTCAATATTTGCAATTTCCTGTAAATTTTCTAAATTTTTGCATAACAATTCATTGCTGTTTTTAAGCACTTCTGTCATGTAAAAAAGTTCAAGGGGGTTAACTAAGTATTTAAGTAAACATTCTTCGTGTAAATTCATATAAAATTAATCGTCAAAGATTGACATTTCTTTAACAATAATTAAAAAGGTAGTACAAATGTATGATTTTAGGGTTAAAAGATTAAAATCACCAAAAAATTGCCGATAACAATATTATTAATAATAAATAAGAGGTGAACTATGATTAACGGATTTACTCCTAATTATGATTTGGAAGCTCGGATTCAGCATACAAAACTTGACAGCTGGGGCAGCATCCCGTCTGCAAGAATGGACAGAATTGAAGAACCGTCAACGGCCGATTTTAAAAGCGTTATGTCCGGTCTTGTAGAAAATATGAATACGACAATGAATGCTCCCGATAATATGCTGAAAGACGTAATGATGGGTTCTGAAAACGTTGATATTCACGATGTAATGGTTGCAATGTCAAAAGCAGAAATTTCCGTTAATATTGCAACGACTGCAGTAGGAAAAGTCATACAAGCGTATGATAAAATAATGCAAATACAGATTTAGTATTCTCATAACAGCAATAAAAGTGTATAATAAAACAGGGCAGGATTATGGATTTTAAAAAATTACTGGAAAATAAAGTTCTTTTAGCATCAGTTGCAGGTGCAATAGTGTTACTTCTTATAATATTTATTATATGCGGTACAATAGCAGCATCTAATAAAGCTGACAAAGACGGTGTTGACGTAAGCAAAGAACCTCTAAAAGAAGATGTTGATTTGCTTACTACCGACAATCTTGGAAAAGCTCTTGAAATTCAAGCATTACTTGCAAAAAATAATATCGTTGCCGCTCGAATGGTTGATGGTACAAAATCCGTGCTCAGACTTAAAAAAGGTGACTGCACACCTGGTATGAGGAAGTGCACCACAGAACAAAGAGACCGTGCAATTATGGTAATTGTTGAAAGCGGTTTGTATGACCAGAATGTAGGTCTTGAAATATTTGATAAAGGTGATTTTACTTCTACAAAAGAAGATAAGAAAATAAGACTTGTTCGTGCTATGAACGGCGAACTTGCAAGATTAATCAAGAGAATTGACGGTATTCAGGATGCGTCTGTATTTATATCAATTCCCGAACAATCTATGTTCTCTCAAAATCAAAAACCTGTTACGGCAACTGTTCAGCTTAATGTCTCCGTTGGTCAGACTTTAAGTATGAGTACAATTAAAGCTGTATCTAACCTTCTTTTGGGTAGTGTTTCAGGTCTTACGGCATCGAATATTTCAATTACTGATACAAACGGACACGTGTATAACAGTATGGTTGATGCTCAGTCAGAAATGATTGAAAGAGTTCAGCAAAATGATAAATATATGCAGGAAAAAGTTCAGGCTCAATTAAATCGTTTGGTCGGAAGCGGCAAATATGTAGCAACTGTTTCCACATTCCTGAAACAGGCTCCTGTTGAAAAATTTACAATATCATATGACCCCGAATCAAAAACTGCTGTTAATGAACAGGTATTTTCAGAAGGTTTAGGCGACCATACAACCGATAATAACAAAAATACTAATGCCGTAAGTGTATATCTTCCAAACGGATTACCGGCAGGCAGTTCTGATTCAACGCAGAACAGAAGCTATCAGCGTACTGCAAGGGAAGTTCAGTATGGTGTAACAAAAGTTCAGACAAATGAATATATATCTCCGGGTGTTGTTGAAGAAATCTCAATTGCGGTTACCCTCGAAAAAGATGCTTTACCGGTAGAGCTTACTCTTGAAGAACTAAAAGACCTTGTTGCTCACGCAGCAAGCCCGAAAGCAAAAGCAGAAAATGTTACAATTGCATTCGCAGACAGTCTGGATCCGTTTATGGCAGGTGATAAAAATGTTAAAGCACCTATAAAAGCCTCTCACGGTAATCCTTGGTGGTTAGCAATTGTTCTTCTGTTCTTCGGATTATTATTCGGACATAATGTTTTAACAAATAAAATTAAGGCTGCAAAAGAGGCTCAGGAAGAAGAGCTTATAAAACTCAGAGAACAAAATGAAACACAGGAAAAACAAATTAAGGATTTGAGTGTAAATGCCGCTAACCTCATTAAGAGTCAAAGTCAGATTCAGCAAGGACTTTTGGAACAACAGAACAGGCCTGCTGCAATCCCTGTCTCTGCTGCTGAAATCAGAGAGGCTTTGAGAGAATTGAAAAGAGAAATTGACGGCACGGATGACCAGGAAACCGGTGAAAGAATCCGCAGTTGGATTGAGGGCTAGGGATAAATATTGTATAATATAAATATATCCCAAACTCCATATATATAAAGGAAAACAGATGGCTATAGAAGGCTTTGATTATAAAGGATTTGCACAATCAATGGCGGAACAGGCAAAAGAGCTTGTTCCAAAAGATTTGCAACCTGATGACCAAGAGTATATTGTTAATACCCTTGGTAATTTTACCCTCATGGCCGGAGAAGCTATATACAATGATGAAAGTCTTCAGATAACAGCTGAACAGGCAGTCTTTATAACCCAGATTATTGCGGAATGGTCTTTTCATAAATCTATCGATTTGATTCACTCAGGAATTGATAAATCCTACTGGGATACAATAATGCAAAAAATTGCATTTACAATTTTTGAGGTTGCCAAACAAGGTGTAATAAGAAATCTTAAGCAAGAACAATTATTGCAGGCAGTAGAAATGCATGTAGTAAAAGTTTATAAAAAGTGTATTGAAGACCTTGAAAAACGCGGCGTAATTAATGAACAAGTTAAAGAACTTGCAGAAAGTCAGTCAAATATTGATGCAATGGCTAAACAGGCTGCAGAAGAACAGTTAAAACAAAAAGAAGCACCGTTAGAGGAAATAGATAACAGACGTAAAGAAGTACAAAAAAGAAGAGAAGAACAACGCAAACAACGCCGTATTGAAAAAGAAATGGAAGCTTCTGCCGGAACTATTACCGTACGTCAGATGAGATTAATGTCTCTAGCTCTTGTTATGCGCATACTTTCTCCTGATAAAGCTCAGTCTATAATGAACAAATTTGATGAAGGTGACAGCAGGCTTATTTTAAATTATATGGGTATGGCTAACCTTGAATCTCAGATTGACGGAGATATTCTGCTTAATTGCCTAAAAGAAGTCAAAAATTTTCTTCCCGCTCAGAGAAAACTCTCTCAGGAAAATGTTATGGGCGATTTATTAAGGTTATACAGATCTAATCCGAGAGAGAAAATCGAGAAAATTATCAAGAATGAACGTCCCTTGGTAAAAAGATTTATATCTCAGGCATATGACGGCGAATACTCCGGACTTCCGTTAAAGGTTGCCGATATTGTTGCGCAATACGTGGAGGATAGTATATAATATTTGTAAGTCATGATTATTAAGAAAAATAAAATTAAGCAGTGGGAGGAAAAAAAATCAGAACGGCAGATTGCTGAAAAGTCTGTCGATGATTGTGCTGAAAAAAATCAAAATACTGTCATAGAAGAGATAGAAGAAGTTGAAGACGTAACGAATATTGAACCTGTTCTGCCGCCTGAACCCGAAGTTGATTTGTTTGATATTGAAAATATTGATTTTAATCAGCGTCAAGAACGCAGAAGAGGTACTCGAAGGCGCGGATACAGAAGAATTGATGACAGAAACCTTGTTTCCCGTGCGCAGGAAGAAGCGGAAACAATTAAAAAATCTGCTTATGACGAAGGATACAGAAGCGGATTAAATCAGGCAAGTGCCGATATTGAAAACCTGAGGAATAATGTCGTTAAGTTTCTTGGTTCATCAAAAGAGGTTTTTGAATATATTGCTCCCGATATTCTTGAAATCAGCGTTGAAATTGCAAAGAAAATTATAAAGAAAGAAGTTGAAACCGACCCGCAAGTTTTAATTAACACTATTACGGATGTGTTAAAAACAATATCAAAAAATGAACCAAAAATTAATATAAGGGTTCGTCCTCAAAGCGCGCAGTTTGTGAAGGACACTTTGCCTACTGTTATGTATCAATATGGTATTGAGGCAAAAATTAATGTTATTGCTGACCCATCCGTAGAAGAAGGCGGTTGTATTTTCCAGACTGCAAACGGAATTGTTGATGCTTCCATTGACACGCAGTTAGAAATTATTAAAAAGGCATTAGAGGGTATTTAATAAAAGATGGCAGGCGAACAACAACAGAGCAAACCTATATCAGAAATATTACTGGCACTCTTTGTAATGGTGTTAATCTTAATCCTTATTATAGAGATGCCAAACTGGGTTATAAACTTTTCAATTTCGCTTAACATTACACTTGGTATAGTTCTTTTGATGATATCATTGTATGTCCAGAAACCTCTTGAACTTGCGGCATTCCCCTCAATTATTCTTATCGGAACAATGTTCAGACTGTGTCTTTCGATTGCCTCAACCCGTTTGATTCTCGCAAAAGGAGATGCGGGTGAAGTCATTCACGCATTCGGAACATTCGTAACAGGCGGAAACATGGTTGTAGGCGGTGTAATTTTCTTAATTATTACAGTTGTTCAGTTTATGGTTATTACAAAAGGTGCCGAACGTATCGCCGAAGTTGCCGCACGTTTCGCCTTAGACGCAATGCCCGGTAAACAAATGACTATTGACGCCGACTTTAACGCAGGACTTATATCTCCGGAAGAAGCAGTTAAAAAACGTGAGGATTTACAAAGAGAATCAAGCCTCTTCGGTTCAATGGACGGTTCTATGAAGTTCGTAAAAGGTGATACTATCGCAGGTATCATTATTGTATTAATAAACATTATAGGTGGTTTGTGTATAGGCTGTCTTATGAACCAGATGCCGATCGCCGATGCAGTAAGTAAATATACTGTATTAACAATTGGTGACGGTCTTGCCTCACAGCTTCCTTCATTATTAATGTCTATTGCAGCCGGTATTGTCATGACACGTGCTTCTGCCGGAAATATGTCATTAGGCGGCGATTTAACAACTCAGATTATGGCAAAGCCCTATTCTTTGTTCTTCGCAGCTTTATTTTTAGGATTAATAACTGTAACGTGTCCTATTACAGGATTGCCATTTCTTCCGTTCCTGATTTTTACTATAATTCTTGCTCTTGCAGGATTCTCTGTATTAGTCAATGCAGATGTTCAGTCGCAATTGGGACAATTGGAAAGTGTTCGTCAGAATATGCAGGATTTGGTTAACCCGAACAAGATGTATGAAAGACTCGGTGTTGACGTATTAAGTTTACAGGTAGGTGCAGGTCTGCTGGTAATTGCCGACCCGGATCAGGAAGGTCAGTTACTTGCTAAAATTGCCGCTCTTCGTCAAAGGGTAACGGATGAACTTGGTTACATTTTGCCTAATATACGTATTATGGACTCGTCTGCTCTTGAAGCTAATGAGTATGTAATTGCGATTAGAAATAACGTTGTTGCTTCCGGTTATGTTTATCCGGGAAAATACATGGTTATTGCAGACCAGTGGGATTCTGTTAAGAAAACAATTCCGGATGATGCTATTGTAGGTGTTGACCCGACTTATCAGACCCAGGCATACTGGATTTCTCAGCAGGATGCAAAAGAAACTAAAAATGTTACCGCTGTTGATGCAACTGACGTTCTCGTAACTCACCTTCAGGAATGTGTAAGAAAACACGTAGACGAAGTAATGACAAAAACAGATGTGCTTAAGCTTATGGAACTTGTTCGTTCGCAAGACCCGACACTGGTTAATGACCTTGTTCCCGCTATTATATCCACATCTGATTTAAGAAAGATTTTTGTAAACCTGATAAGAGAGAAGGTTTCCATAAAAGATATTATATTTGTATTTGAGCGTTTGTGCGATTATGCAAGATTTTCAAAAGAACCGGATATTCTTTCGGAACGTCTTCGTGCAGCGTTGGGACGGCAAATTTGTTTGAGTAATGTTGACAGAGAACACATTTTGTACGCTCTTACTCTTTCTCCCGAATGGGAAAAAACTCTTGATGACAGCTGTCAGAGAACAGAACTCGGAACAATGTTCCTGCTCAATCCAATGCAGGTTCAGGATTTGATAGAATCAACTGCTATGACTTTAATGCGTGCCCATCAGCAAATAGGTCAGCAGCCTGTAATCCTTTGTTCTCCAAGGATACGTTTACCTTTGTATCAGCTGCTTGAACGCCATATTCCGACAATTGTTGTAATTTCTTACTCAGAACTTATAACAGATATCAAGGTAGAAGCTGTTGATACAATCGGTGAAAATGTTTAGAATTAATCTGTAACATTTCTTAATAATATTTACCCTGAAAAGCAATTTTTTATCGGGTAAATACTTTATATATACAACAAGGGTATTTAATATATACAAATCTTGAAAAAGGGACACAGTATAAAAACGGAGTATTAAATGGCAGTCGGAGCACGTGATTACATTGATAAACTTTTGGTAGAAAAGTATTCGCAGGAAAAAGTTGATAACCATGACGCAGACGGTATGACCTCAAAAGTCTCAGCCGATGATATGCTCAATGCAATGAACACATCAGCTAATAATTACCGCAATATGCTTTTATTAAATCAACGTTTGACAATGGTTTGTTACGGCGTTGTCGCAAAATCCGCTAAATATAATGCATCGGATAGCGCAGCATAATTTTCTATTAACTCTCTTATAATCTTACATCTTACTTAAAGTTTAGCTTTTTGATTTATCAAAAAGCTTTTTTTTTCTGTTGCGGGAGTTAGGAATATCCGGGGTAAATTACTAATGTACTTTTGTTCTGAAAGTTGTGTTTGTATATTTACCCCAAAAAAAAGAGTCTTTTCGACTCTAAAAACTTTTAATGTGTGAAGTGTAGTATGTGTATGTTGATTAGTATCTTTTAAATTGTATTTATCCCGTAAAAATATCTAATATCCCTTGTATATATATAAAGTATTTCTTGTTATAAGAATTGACTAAATGTAACAATATGTAAACCCGATATTTTGACATTTCGTAAGAATTTATTAATTAACAATTAGTGAGGTTTATATGAGTTTAACTGATTTACTGATTCAATTTACAAGAATTTTTTTACCGTCATTATCTTTTAAGTGCACGCACGATAAAATCCGTCCTGATGTAGAGCAGTCATATTGTCCTGATTGCGGAAAACTTATTAGAAATGAATGGTATATTACAAGATGTTCCTGCTGTGGTGTTAAGATGAAAGCTATGGTTAAAAACGGTCAAATTGTACCGCAGGAACATTATTGTTCAAATTGCGGCGGAGAAAATTTCAGTGTTGAAAAAGTCGATAAAATTAATTTTATAGATATAAATTTTGCCGCACTAAAAAAGGTTGAGGTTGAAGAGGAAGTTATCGGAAGCACTATAAGATGCTGGCAAGAAAGAACAATCGAGCTGCCAAAATTGCCAGTATTATCCCGGTAATATCCGCTATAATTCCTGTAAGCAAAGCGTATCTGTATTTTTTTATACCTATGGAACCAAAATAAACAGCAAGAACATAAAAAGTTGTTTCCGAACTTCCGACCATTATTGCTGCAAGTTTTGTAACATAGCTTTCCGTTCCGTGTGTGGTAACAATATCTGAGAATAAACCCAGAGTTGCGGAACCTGAAAGTGAACGGGTAATCATAATCGGGATTATGTCGACAGGGATTGATAATTTTTGCATAAGTCCGCCGAATGCCTGTGATATTAAATCAATTGCTCCGGACGCTTTGAACATGGATATTCCGACAATTATTGCAACAAGATAAGGGATAATTGTAACGGAGACTTTAAAACCGTCTTTTGCACCTTCGACAAACTCTTCATATACAGGTACTTTTTTTATAATACCTGAAATTAGTATTCCGATTATCATTAAAGGAAGTATGTAAAGTGATATTTTATCCATGCTTCCTCCACAATTTTTTCAGAATAAGTGCTGTAATTATTGCTGTTAAAAACGCAAGTACGGTAACAATAAGTGTCGGGAGAATAATCTCAGTCGGATTTTTTGCTCCTGCTCCTACAAGAACTGCAATTACCGTCGCAGGAATTATTTGAAATCCGGCAGTATTCATGCCTAAAAACATGCACATAGAATCAGTTGCGGATTCTTTATCAGGATTATCTTCCTGCAGTTCCTTCATAACTTTCAATCCGATAGGTGTTGCAGCATTTGTTAATCCCAACGCATTTGCCGCAACGCTCATTGCTATATCGCCCGTAACATGCTCATTGTTCCCTCGGTCTTTGAATAAAAGTTTTGCTATCGGTTCAAGAACTTTTGCCAAAACTTTTACAAGTCCGGCTTTCTCAGCTATTCTCATCATTCCGAGCCAGAAAGCCATTATTCCTATCAGGGAAAATGCTATTTTTACTGCCGTATTGCATGCTTCAAGCATGGAGTTTGTAACATCACCAAGCGTACCGTTTAAGGCACCTATAATCAATGAACCTGCTATCAGTATTATAAATACGTAATTCATAACTTAATATTATGAAAAAAATTAGTATTTGTCACCATGTTTATATTATTATATAATTAAAAGGAGTATTGCCGTTTTTTCTTTACATATGGTAAAGATTATGGTCAGGAGAAAAGAATATATAGGGGAAACAAGAGCGATATGGCTGATACAAATGATTTTTCAGATATAAAAGATAATTTTGATACGATAAAAACTTTGTTGAACTCAATAAGAGCACAGGGAATTCTGAATACCTCTGATGTTGATAAATTACTCGAAGGTATTAACTCAAAGCTCGATAAAATCAATACGGAAGAAGATATTGATATTATTAAGGCATTTTTATCCGAGTTAAAGAAAAATTTAGATGAAAGACATGAAGTTTTAATATCAAAATTCGGTGCAATCGAGTCCCTTTTCTCAAATCTTCTTAAAAACAGTACTGATGCGGTTAAGAAAACCGAACTTCAGGAGCTTTTTGATATTGTTGCAACAAACTTATCTGTATTTTCAAGAGAAGTTGTTTCCCAAAAAGAAACCCTTACCGATATTACTTTAAGACTTGATGCAATGCGTTCTGATGACAGTCAGAAGAAAGACATTATTAAAAGTATTTCAACAGTCAGAAATGATATAGAAAAAGTTAATAACGGATTTGACTCAATTGTTATAAGTCTTAATGAAAACTTCAAAACTGTTCTGAAAACAATATCAGAGGTTGACCAGTCTGATGCAATAAAAGGTTTTTCAGAGAAAATTGAAGATATTATTAACTCAACAAATACAATACTTTCTGCAATACAGCTTATTGACAAAAAGAATGACGGTTTTGAAAAATCTTTTGAAAATCTTGCGACGCAGGATGATACTGCAAACATAAAAAAAGGTATTGTTGAACTTTCTGCAAAGAGTCAGGAGCTTACAAACCTTGTTGATTCCCTTGTACAAAAATCCTACAAAATGGATTCGCTGGGTGAAAAAATAGATGCTTCCGTAAATATTATCGCCGGCTTAAAAGCTGAGATTGAAGATAAAGATGACAGAGTAAAAACAGCCGTATTAGAAAAACTTTCCGAGCTGGAAGAAGTTCTTAAAGTTGTTTCGGACAACAAAGAATTTGAAGAATTCAGAAATTCTTTGCAGTCAGTTCTCGGTGATATTTCCAAAAGTTCAGGTCAACTAAAAGATTCTATTGCTTCTGCGCTTGATAAAATAGGCAAGTTAAACGGTGATTTGCAGGCACTTGATATTAATAATTGCTTTAAAAGTGTATCCGAAGGGATGGAAAAGGTCGGTGAAGATGTAAAAGAAAAATTTGCATCCGAAACAGACAAACTTTCTCAACTAATGGATGCAAATATTACAAGAACAATGCAGGAAATTTCTTCAAATGCAGAGGTTTTGAATACCAGAATAAAGGAATCTCATTCTGCTATATCAGGTTTATGTGAAAAGAGTTTTGAGGAAGTAAGCGAAAGTATTATCGGACTGAAAGGTGTAGTTGCCCAATTAGACGAAAATAACGTTTCAGCAAACAACGCAATCTTCTCAAATATTACAGACAGACTTGCCATTTTTGAAAATAGTCTTAAAACATCTCTTGAAAAACAGGAAGATTATCTTTCCGGTTCTTCAAACAACATATTTGAGCAAATAACAAACATCAAGAATATTACAGACGGTATTGATTACAAACTTGATTCAAACGCAATTGATTTTAATAATACAAAAAAAGAATATAAAGAACTTACTGAAGCCGTAAATAATGTTTTGGCTCTTGATTTTGTCGAAGTAGTTAAAGATGTTAAGGCCGAACTCTTTGCGGTAAAAGAAGATTTGTCAACGGCGGTAGAAACTTCGCAAACTGATTTATCAGAAACTCTGACAAAAGATTTGTTCGGAAAGTATGAGCTGGTTGTAAGCAGATTAGACAGTGTTGAAGACCAGTTAAAAATTGCTCAGGCTGAAGCTCTCAAATCATTAGATGAAGTTCTTACAAAAATTTCAGCTTCTATTGTTGACATTTTGTCATACGTAAGTACATCAAAAGAAGCAAGTACGGAAGCATTTGAAGAAAAACTCGACGAAACCGTCAGATATATTCAGGACAGCAATTTAAACTATATTGACAGTGTACATGATGTCGTTGATGCCGTCAGAGAAAAAATTGAAGACATTATGAAACAGATGAACAATGCGTCAGAGGGAAGACTTGAAAAAATTACATCTTCCGTTCAGGACGCAAAGAAAACAATCCAGCAAGATTTATTAACCGCATACGATAAACTGGATGAAATTAAACTTGATGTTAATTCTTTGAACAATTCGTTAAATGAAAAATTTGAAGAAAATGCAAGCATATTGAGTAAAGCATCGGAAGGAAGACTGGAAAAAATTACTGCATCTGTTTATGACGTAAAACAGTCAACACAACAGGATTTCGCAGCAGCTTATGAAAAACTGAACAGTATAAAGAATGATGTAAATACTATAAGCAGCGAGCTCAAAGAAAAAATTGAAGAAAATGCAAAAATTTCTCAAAGTGAATCAGAAGAAAGACTGGAAAAAATTACATCTTCCGTTCAGGATGTAAAACAGTCTGTAAAAGAAGATTTAATAACAGCTTATACCCAGTTAGCTGATATAAAAGATGATGTAAGTGCCTTGGGTAATGAACTAAAAGGAAAAATAGATGAAAATGCCAAATCTTCTCAGGATGCATCCGAAGGAAGACTGGAAAAAATTACATCTTCGGTTCAGGACGCAAAACAGTCCATAAAAGCAGATTTGGCATCAGCTTATACCAAACTGACTGATATCAAAGATAATGTTGATACTTTAACAGATGCGGTTACTCTTAACAAAGACAGTGTTTCAGATAGTTTTGCTCAAATTATATCAACAACAGGAACTCTTCAGGAAGCTTTTGATTCAAAAATGGAAGCTCTTAAAAAATCTTTACTCGATACAGTATCAGGATTTAAGAGTGATTTGACTTGTGAAAATGCAGATAATATGAGCGAGCTTAAATTCAATGCGGAATCTATTCAGGTGCGTTCTTATCAGCAGACGCTGGATTTAAAAAATGAATTAAAAGCTGAAATCGCAGGGATAATAGAAGCATTAAAATTAAATATTATTGGTTTATCGGAAATTGTATCAAGCACATCTCTTAAAATTGAAGGTGCAAACAAAGAAGTTATAGATTTTGTAAAAAATGATTTTACTTCTAAGGTAAATGATTCCGTTGATTCAATTAAGACAAATACTGCAGACGTTTTATCCGAAATCGAAATTAAAGTTTCGGATGTTGTAAACGGTTTTGATAAAATTGAATCTTCCGTAACAAATCTTTCAACTGAAACTACCAGCTCTCTTGCCGGAGCACTTTCAAAAATGCTCGAAAACTTTTCAGCGCTCAATGCTTCGCTCGAAAGTTTTGATGAAAAATCAGCAGCAAGATTGATGGAAAACTCCGAAGTACTGCGAAAAGATTTTGATGTGGTTAAAAGAAAATTGTCTGATTTGGACAGTCAGTTTGATGAAGACTTATCGCACCAGATATCAATAATTGAGGGTAGTTTTGAATCTCTTAACCTGATGCTTGTTGATATAATGAACCAGGCTTCTGATACGTTAGGGGAACGTATTAAGAAAGAATTAAGCGGAGCTTCCGCTCAGATGAGTCAGTCTTTATCAGAAGAGCTCGAACAATATAAAGTTCAGATTGCAGAACTTTTTGAAGGGATGCTGGGTAAGAACAGTGAGCAGGCTGAATTTATTAAAGGATGCGCATTAGAACTTAATAAAGTTCTAGCAGACACTCTTGAAGAAAAGGGTAAAGAGGCTGTTTTACAGATAGATGATATCGGTAATCGGCTCAAAGAAATGATTCATGAAAACGTAGAAGTAACTTCTGCTGATTATGATGATTTAAAAGTTAAGCTAAGTGAATTTACTGATAGAGTTGAAAGACAGAATAACGTATTAGTAGAAACCATAAGAGCTCAACTTGATGACGTTGCAAAATTTGTTGACTCTAATTTAGATATTCAGGCTCAGGAAGTTAACTCTGCTTTTGAAGAAATTTCATCCGGGGTACAAAAAGTTGTATCTACAGTAAGAGATTTTAATAATGAGTGGACTCCGAAAATTTCCGAAGTACAGGCTGCAATAAAAGAAACCGGAGAAAAATATGATGCAAGTTCCGCATCTTTTGAAGGAAAATTACAGTCTATTATTGATGAAGAGTTAAAACCGAGTTTTGATACATTGAACGAAAAACTGAGAATTTTCTTTGATGAAAATATGATGACTTTTGTTACTCAATATACTAACTCAAATACAAAACTCTCAGAAGATATAACTGCGGGACTTTCTTCTTTCAGAAGTGATTTGCTTGCAATAAATGAAAGACTTGATAAAGATGAACTTTCAAGGCTTGATATACAGCAGGCTAATCTGAAAGAAATGCAGGATAACTTTAATAAAATATCTGAAGAACTTAAAGAAAATGTTAAAGCAGATATTCTTTCTTCAGCTGACATGCTGAATACCACAACAGCTGAAGGGTATGAAAAATTAGGACAAACTCTTAATGACAAAGTTACCGAGCTTCAGGCTCAAATTGATAGCATCAAACAAAATTCAATAGTATGTCGTGATGTGATAACAAAACTTATTAAAGAACAGTCTGAACTGATGTCTGAAAAGATTGAAAAAGAAACAGAAATCCTGATTGGTGAACTTATAGAAAGATTTAACAGTCTTGTATCTGCTCATAAAGACGATATGTCGCTTTTGACAACAGCAGTTGAGGACAGTGTTTCGGGGTATATTATTGATGCAGTTAATGATTTGAAATCATATATGGATGTTAAGACAGATTCTTCCGTTATTGACGGGAAGCTGGACTCTCTGAGAACAGAACTTTCAAAAGTCCTTGATGATACAACAGAAAATATTAACAGATTACTTCAGGCAAGTGTATTTGCTGATGCCATATCAGATCTTCGTGCTACAAATGAAGTTCTCATAAATACAATGTCGGAAAAACTGAATTCGCAAATCCGGAGTTTTATTGGAGAAAATGTCTCCGCAAAAATTGATGATAAGTTTAATCTGCTTGATAAGAAATTTGTAGATACTATAGTCGAAAAGTATGAAGAGGTTAAAATGCTTTCGACACAGTATAACAAATCTTTTGAACAAATTTCAGGCTCCGTGTCAGAGCTTGTTACAAGATTTGCTGATTCAAAAGATGAAATTAACAATAATCTTAAAACTCTCGTTGGTGGCATAAATAAATCTGTTGATGAGTTAAAAGCAAGTTTTGCCGATTTAAAAGCTCAGATAATGAACAAATCATTTGACGAAGCATTCCATGAATCGGTTCGTAATCAGATTAAAGGTATTGAAGAGCTTATACATGATCAGTTGGGATTTATTGAAGATATCAATGACCTTTGCGGCTCTAATTTACCCGAAATAGTAGAAGTTAATACTCTTGTCAAACACAGTATTGCCAAATCTCTCGATGAAATTTCGACTAAACTGAGCAGTCATGATGAGGCCGCCGGAACGCTTAAAAACGATTTGAACAATTTAAAATCAGATATAATAACAAGGTTTATTGATGTATTTAACCAGATCTCATTCGTAACAGAGCAGGAAGAAATCCTTGATTTTATTCAGGAAAAACATTCAGAACTGATTACTATACTCAGCCATATTGTTACGACAACAGGTGACATTGAAGAAGTTAAAGAGGGTGTTTCTCTCGTTGATAACAAACTTGATGTCTTGAAAGATGATATTGATTTAATTAATGAAAAATTAACTTCAATAATGTCTTCTGACGGTGATATTGATTATGTTTACAGCTTCCGTGATTTAGAATCGGATATTGCAAATCTTCGTATTGTTCTTAACGAAATGAAAGAAGATAACAAATCACAGGAATTTGCTGATTTAATAAGTTCTACAAATAATATTTATGAAATTGTAAACACAATAAAATCTGAACTGCCGAAGTTTGAAGCGGAAGAATTTAAGAAAGATTTTAATAATCTGGCAGAAGATATTGTAAGTATCAGCACCAGAACTAATAAACTTATACTTACATCAGATGAATCATATAAGACATTACAAGACAATTTGCAGGACTTCAAGCTTGTAATTGATGACCTTGATGAAAGAACAAGAAACTTTGCACACGAATCAGGAATCGATAAGCTAGATGTAAAACTTGCTGCAATCAACACCATGATTAAAAGTGGTGCGCAGACCAATCAGGTGTTTAATCAGGTGTTTGAATATCTTGCTGAGTGGGTTGATAAAGCAGGAGAACAGCTTGCCGTAATCTCAGATAAGGTTGACACTCTTGATGATATCGGACAAATAAGGGTAATGCTTGAAGATTTGAGAGCGGAAGCTCAGGATAATACTGATTCTGCCGAACTTGTCAGTGCTCTTGAACAGGTTTTTGATAAACAAACAAAACGAATATCTTCTCTTGAAGCAAAATTAGATAAGATGATTGTTGCAACTAATGTAAATTCTAAAAAATCAAAAACTGAAACCAAGCCGATTGAAGATGCCCTGAACAAATTTTTATCTGAAATTGAAGGTAAATTTATTTCTCAGCAGGATAAAATAAATTCATTGGAAACAAAACTGGAAGAAGTTGTATCTTTGATGGATAATAAAGATACGGCTCAGCTGACCAAAAAAGTCGGCGGTATGGACAGACAGCTTGCAAAACTTAATAAGAGTATCGAAAAAATAGCATCAAATGTTGTTGAAAAGTAAAATAGACGATTTAAAAAAAGTATTAAGCAAAGACAAAATCCTTTTCGGTGAAGAGGAAAGATATTGTTATGCAGAAGACTCAGCAAATATACGTAAAGAAACAGGAATACCTGATTTGGTTGTTTTTGCCGAAACTGTTGAGGATGTTCAGCAGATTGTAAAATACGCAAATATTCATAATATTCCTATCATATCACGCGGAGCCGGAACTAATATGGTTGGTTCTTGTGTCTGTATGGAAGGCGGAATTGTTTTAAACTTTTCAAGAATGAATAAGATATTAGAGTTTAATCCTGATGACATGACAATGAAGGTTCAGCCGGGAGTTGTACTTGCAGATATAAAAAACATGGCTGAAAGTGCAGGCTTATTTTACCCTCCTGACCCTGCTAACTTTAAAGTTTCTACAATAGGAGGAAGTATAGCGCAGTCCTCCGGTGGGGCAAAGTCTTTTAAATATGGTACTACTAAAGACTATATTTTAAGTTTAAAGGTTGTTCTTGCAGACGGAACACTTCTTCGACTCGGTTCAGGAACTATAAAGGATGCTGTCGGTTATCATCTTAACCAGCTTATAATAGGAAGTGAAGGTACTCTTGCAATAGTAGTTGAGGCTGAACTCAAACTTATTCCGAAACCGGAATCAAACGCTCTTATAACAGCTTATTTCGACAGTATAGAAACAGCTGTTGCAGGTGTAAACGGTATAATAAGAGCCAGAATATTCCCTTCTACTATTGATTTTATGGATAAAAATGCCATCAATACAGTTGAAAAATTTTATCCAAGCGGATTAAAAACAGATAAAGAATGTATGCTTCTTATTGAAGTCGACGGTTTTGCTTCATCGATAGGAACTCAGTTAAACCGTGTGGAGAAAGCTTTGAGAGAAAACGGAGCATCTGACATAGTATCAGTTTTCGGCAAAGATGATATGGAAGCAGTGTGGACCGCAAGGCGCGCCAGCTATGGTGCAACGGCAAAACTTGCACCTGATGTTGTAACGGATGACCTTATTGTGCCGCGTTCTTCTTTATCAAAAATGGTATGCGGCTGCAGAGATATTTGCAAAAAACATAATCTTCATGTATGTATAGTAGGTCATGTCGGTGACGGGAATGTGCATCCGCAGATAGCTTTAAATCTGGAAAATGATGAGGAATATAAAAATTTAATGGACGCAAAAAGTGAAATATATTCGCTTGCTATTTCTCTCGGAGGAACAATCTCCGCTGAACACGGTATCGGTATAGAAAAGATATCGTACGCAGAAAAGATATTAGGAAATGATGTTATTGAGCAAATGCGTAAAATTAAAACACTTTTTGATCCTACGGGAATACTAAACCCGGGAAAAATATTTAAAATGTAAGAGGTATGGATATGGATATTATAGTTGTATATTGTACGGTGCCTGAAAAAAAACTGGCAAAGGATATCACAAAAGTATTGTTAAAACATAAATTAGCTGCTTGTGTCAGTCAAATCGAAAATGTGCGTTCTACATTTTCCTGGGATGGTGAAATAAACGAAGAAAAAGAAATTTTGCTCATGATAAAAACCAGGAGAGCAAATTACGGAAAAATAAAACTTGTAATTGAGGATATGCATTCCTATACAGTTCCTGAAATTATTGCATTACCTATTGTTGATTGCAGTGAAGATTATTTGAAATGGCTTGTGAAAGAAACAGAATCATAGAGTTAAAAAAGTATTTATCATCTCTGGGAATAAGTGTTAATATTGGTAAAAATAAAGCCAGAGGGCATAAGGGTATTTTTATGCATTCTTTTGACAACTTCAGAATAGATATTTCTGAAAATGTTGTTCAGGAGGATGTTTTATCCGTAATATTGCATGAGTTTGCACATTATATTCATTATAACAGCGATAAAAAACTGAGCTCGCTTGATTTTATTTTTGGTAAAGTAACCGATGAAATAAAAGAAGAACTGATTAAAATTACTGTTGATGAAATTCCAAAAGACTTTGCCTCTGCTCTCTATACTAAAAAATCAAAACTTAGTGATGAAATCAAATGTTTGACAAAAAAAATGAAAACTTATCGACCGGAGTTTAAGTTATCGGATAAATATTTTCAAACAAGCTGCAGGCTGAGTTATCCTGTTAAATATTTGTTAAAATACGACCGCGTGAAATTCGGAGAAAAAATATATTCTGTTGATAAACTGGCAGATTATAACCTCTGTGAAGAAGACATACTGTATTTGCTTATAAAATCAAAACAAAGGGGGATAAAACGAATAAATTCAAGGATATCAAGGCTAAACAGATATTACAATAATCCTTCAGAATTATTTGCACGATTTTTAGATTCGTATTATACGAATCCGGAATATACAAAAACAACTGCTCCTGTGTCATCATACACTCTCAGCAAATCAAACAATCCGTATATAAAAAAACTTAATCATATTTTTTGTTAAAATACTTTATTTTTTAGTATAAATTATGTATTATATAATTAGTGTAAAAAGGGAAAGCTTATGTCGTCATTATTTGATATTAACAACAATCTGTCAGAGAAAAAAACTAACAAGTACGGATTTATTCTTATAGCAATATTTTTCATCTGGCTGTTTTTCCCGCATAATAACAGTTTTATACAATTAAGTTACTGGGCAAATAATTGTATTTATGCCGTATTAAAAACTTTTCATCTGAATAAAATGCCGGAATATATACATTACAGAAATAATGCAATATATCTTGCAAAAATATACCCGAAAAAACCGGCACCGTCTTTTAGAGAGTTAGATAAAGCTATTGCAGCCGTACCGGCTGATATGACCAAAAAAGAATTGTCAAAATTGTATAAAGACAGTGCAGTAATAAAACTTTATTACGGTGATAAACAAGGAGCTTTGGAATATTATTTGCAGGTAAAAAATCGGGATGCAAGTGATAATTTCAGAATAGCTATTCTTCTTTCGGACGAATCAAGATTTTCAGAGGCGGAAAAATACTGTAATGATATAATTTACCGTAGCCAGGCTTTGTCGGGTTATGTGTGTTTATCTTATGTGTATGAAAAAACCGGAGATGTTGATTCGGCTTTCCGTATATATGATTCGCTTTTGGATACACACCCGAATAATGTTATGGCATATATGGAAAGAGCTCATTTAAAGCAAAGAATTGAAGATGAAGAAGGATATCAGGAAGATGTTAAGAAAGCGAAAGAATTGTCTTCTTACGTTTCTGAATATGATACTTCTATTATTGATAAAGCAATAAATTTAAAAGAACTTCCGTTATCACTTATTTAATTAATAACAATGAGACGAGATTTATATAAATACATAGTAATAACATTCAGTATCATAGTTTTATGGGTAGGTTTAATACCGTTGTTATTTTCACGGATACTGCCGGTAATATGTGAAAATTTGTCATATAATACACCTTTTGAAATAAAAATTGAAAAACCGGTACTGTATCTTAATCTGATTCCTGTTGCATATATTAATGCAAAAAACATATCCGTAAAATCAAAAAATGATGATATAAATTTATCTATTGAAAATCTGAGTTTGAGGATTAGAATTTTACCTCTGTTATCGGGGCGTGTTCATATAGATAATATTAGCTCTGACAATGTTGATTTGTCGGCTGTTTTAGATGAAAACGCAATTCCTGATAAAAAATTTATTACACTTCTGAAAAATACAAAAGTTATTTGTGACTCGGTTGATATAAAGAAAATCAGTACTAAGCTGGTTCAGAAAAACTTTTCAAAAAATGCGCTGTGCAAAGCTGAGAATATTTTGTTTATCGATAACGGGAGATATATTAAATTAAATCTTGTAAGTGAGTTTAATGTTAACGGTGCAATTTCAAAAGAAAACATAAATATTTATCTGCCAAAAAATAACAACGTAAAAAACAGTATTATAAACATTCATGTAAAAAATCTGGACATTTCTCCTATAGCCGATTATCTGAAAAACTATCTGCCTAAAGATTTTGTATATGCACGGGGGATTGTTGATGCGGATATTGATAAACAGCATTTGTCAGCAGTGTTAAAAGGTATAGAGCTCAGAAAAAAAGACGAAGCTAAATCGATAATTTTTCCTTCCGAACTAAGAATTGTTTCAGGTCTGAATTTAACCAGAAAAAATATTACAATTGATAATGCCGAAATTAAATCAAAAAATATTGATACGGTTATAAATGGTACAATTTCTGATTATCTGGACAGACCAATTCCTTGTTACAACTTAAATGTAAGAATAAATAAATCAAGAATAGAAGATTTTATAGGTATGCTTCCGATATTTAAAACGGAAGACATTGACTCATATAAGTTAAAAAAATATAGATTTTATGGTGACATTTTAGGCAATTTCTCCGTAAAGGGAGATGATTTGGAGCCGTCTGTAAACGGTCATATTTTTGTAAATAACGGAATTTTAACAAAGCCGATACCAAATGCTGCCGGAGCCAGTGTGAAGCTTGATTTTAAAGGTAAATATCTCAATTTTGATGTTGTTGTTCCCGCCGGATACGGTGAAAGAGTAAATGTTAAGGGCGGAGTGGAATTATATAACGTAAAATATTCCGATATGCGCGTGTGGAGTACGAATAATGTCAACCTGGCAACAGCCGAGGATAAAGTCGTACCCCTTCACGAAATCCTTAATTTTGTAATAGGTCCTGTTCCTATTATGGACATTAAAGGAAAAGGAAACATTGATATTATTATCAAAGGTAACAGAAAAAATCCTCATGTCTGGGGTGCATTAAATTTTTATAATGTTACAACTCACTTTTTGGATATTCCCGATTTGATAATGACAAATGCAGATGCAGTTCTCAAATTCGATGATGAGTCTGCCGTCTTTAATGTAAAAAAAGGTCTTATTAACGGAAAGGATATTAATATTGACGGTACCTGCAATTTGTCAGGCAAATTTGATTTTGATGTGCTTGCAAAAAATCAAAATCTTGAAAATCTTTATAAATCAATAAAAACATCAACTATGGTTGATGAAATTAAAGAGATGATACCTCCTTTTGAACTTGTACACGGGCTTTCTAATCTCAAAATGAAGGTTTACGGAAATATCAAAGATATAGAATACATTAAATTTAACAAAAACTTTTTCACAAAAGGTACAATTGAACTTTTGGGCAATACTTTTATACTCAATGGTGTATCTGTTCATAATGCGGCAGGAATAATAAACTTTGATAATACAAATGTTCAGATGGATATATCATCTTTTATCGGTTATTCTCCGATGAATATTGCAGCCGTAATTAACGATAAATATGCTGATTTGGTTTTAAGCATTCCGAAATTAAACCTGCGTGATGTAGTTCCCCAAAAAGATAAATTTATTCAGGAATTGGCTGATGTATATGTAAATGTGAAAGCAAAATACAAAGGACGAACTGATAATATCGAATACAATAATGCCGAGTTTGAAGCGGATATTCTGAATGTCGCAAAAAATAATAAATTGAAACTTTCTAACGGAAAAATTACTTTGAAAAACGGTAAGCTTCAAATCAGAAATTTAAACGGTAAATTTGATAACTCAATGAGTTCTTTTAATATTGATATGCGAGCAGAGAATATAACTTCAAATCCTGTTGTCAACGGTAATATTCAGCTAAAAGATTTTGAGCTGTTTCTTGTTAATAATTTTGCAGAGTGCGAGCTTTTGCCTTCTGATTTCAAGAAAGTTATAAATCTTATAAAATTTAGAAAAGGTAAGATAAACCTGAATGCTAAAATTTCAAACAATAACGTAAATGCTTCAACTAATATTGGCGGAATAGAATTTGTTTATACTCCGCTTCAACTTCCCGTAAAAATAATAAACGGAAGTGTTTATATGCGAAAAAATTTACTCGGTCTTAATAAAATTAATTTAATGGCTGATGATATGCCGATTTTGGCAGACGGCAATATAAACAATGTATTTACAAAACCGGATTTCAGCTTGTATGTTAATACAAAACCTAAACAAACATTTATTGATAAATACATAAATAACAACAGAATTTATCCTGTTAAACTCAAAGGTGATATCGTTTGCTGGGCAAGAATGAAAGGTACTGCCGATAATTTTAATCTCGAATCGGAAGGTAATCTCGCAAAAGACTCAAGTATTTATTATTTGGGTGCAACCGTAGGAGATGTTGAAAATGCTATTATTCTCAGCCTTGATATGAATGTTATAAGTCAGAGTCTTTTGAGAATAAAAGAATTTTCTTATGACAAACTGATTGACTCTCAGGGAAAACGCCGGACTAGACTTAATATGCTTAAAGCATACGGAGGTGTTGATATCATTAAAGACAATCTTTTGTTTAAGGATTTAAGAATAAAGACCAGCCATCCTACCGATGTAAGAATCCTGAATATTGTATTTAAAAAACCAAACCTTAAACAGGGGCAGTTCTCATCTGATTTAAAAATTAACGGAACAGTTACGAATCCTTTTATAACCGGTGTATTCAATATATCGGAAGCAGACATACCTTTCTTTGATACTTCAATGAAAACGTTATCTTTTGTCTTTAAAGATAAATTTATTGAGCTCTCGTCTAAGGGTGAAGTTTTAGGTAATGATATTATATTTAAAGGTGTTCTGCGTAATAAAATTACGCCTCCTTATTATATTGAAAATGCAGAACTTTATACTAAGGATTTAGATGTTAATTATATAACCAACAAATTAAAAACCGCTCAGGCAGATGATATTCTTTCTATGGATTCGTTTGCTGATTTAAATGTTAATAATGCAATAATCAGAAATCTTAAATTAAAAGCAGACAGAATAAAGCTGAGGAATATAACGGCAACAAATTTTGAAGCAACGCTCGGTTTAAATGAGAAGCAAATTTTTAATGTTGAAAAATTTAAGTTCAATGCTGCGCAGGGAAATATTGACGGTAAATTTTCTTATAATTTACAAAATGACAATACCTGGATACATCTAAATACCAAAAATATTAATGCAAATGACATGGCTGTTGCTATGTTTGACTTAAATAACCAAATATACGGCAACTTAGCAGGAAATGTTAAATTGTCCTGTAACGGTGCTGATTTTAACAAGTGTATGTCAACACTCAACGGTTCTCTTATGTTTGATGTTACAGACGGCAGAATGCCGAAACTGGGCTCTCTTGAATATCTGTTAAAAGCAGGAAATCTGGTTAAAGGCGGACTTACCGGAATCTCTTTAAACAGCGTTATAGATGTACTCGTACCTCTTAAAACAGGTAATTTCTCTGAAATTTACGGTCAAATGACAGTTAAAAACGGTGTAACGCAGGATATTGAAATCTCATCAAAAGGAAAAGATTTAAGCTTGTTTATAACAGGAAGTTATAACTTTGGAACTTCCAATGCAGAGATGGAGGTTCTTGGACTTTTGTCTAAGAATATTTCAACAATGCTTGGTCCTATCGGTAATGTTTCCTTAAATACTTTATTTAACGTTGTGCCGGGTATAGATTTGGCAAAAGATTCCAAATTGCTTGATAAAATTAACAGAATCCCGGGGCTAGAGTTTAACAGTAAAGCTTTCCGTAAATTTCTGGCTGAGATTAACGGTAATATCAACGGAGAAAATTACGTCAGAAGCTTCAAATGGATAAACTAAATACACCAAATTATATAATTTGATGTATGAGCATATAAATTTTAAATATGTTCCTTTCTTTGACTGCAAAGAAAGGAACCAAAAGAAACTTTTACAATAAGCGGAGTCGTCTAAAGTAAATCTTCTAACTTCATTTGCCCCCTCTTGTGGCTCGAACTTCATTCGCTAAACATTTGTACGGTTCGACATAGAATCGGCAAACTCGCTATGCTCAAACAATGCCGATTTTGTTGTTGTCTCACCTACATTGTTTGCTCATTACGTTAGGCCCCAAAGGATCAAAAGAAAATCATCCCCAAGCCTAACGGAGCGAACAATCAATGTTCGCGAAACAGTATCAAGCCGAGTATTGTTTGACGAACGAAGTGAGGAGTTTACGAGGCTTAAGTTGAGCGTTACTTTTGATTAGTGAGCGTAGTTCCAGCTTGGGCAGTTTCTTTGGTGACTTTCTTTAATGATAAAAGAAAGTCACATATAAATAAAATAATTAAATACATCAAATTATATAAAAGTCATTTTGTTGACTTTTGGCGGGTTGTCATTATAAACATAGTAAAACTACTCTAAACGGATGATTTTAGGGGTAAATGTTAAACTATTTGACCTAAAAATCCGATAGTAATACTAAAAAGAGGTATAACTATGCAAATCAATGGCGGTGTCAGATTTTGTGAACACGGAATGCGTGCATCAATAAGAGCAATGCACGTTCAGACACAATTAATAGGTATGATAAATGAAAACGTTGCAGGCTTTGATAAAGTAGGTTATCAAAGAAAAGAAGGTGTAGTATCTTCTATGACCGAATATCTTGGAGTCCACGGTTTATCTACTACAATTGATGATCAGGTCGGTCGTATTATGGTGTCAAATAATCCGCTTGATATAGCGATTGCAAATAAAGGGTATTTTCAGGTACAGACTCCAAATGGCGTAAAACTTACCCGTGACGGAAGATTTAAACTTGACAAAGAAGGCAATTTACTTTCACTGGAAGACTTCCCTGTTCTTTCTGATTCCGGTATGCCTATTAAGCTTCCGGTTATCCCTGAAAATATTGATAAAGTTGTAGTTGACTCTCAGGGTAAAGTAAGCGTTTATGATAAGAAAACGAATACGTTGGTTGATGCAGGAATACTCGGTGTTGTTGATGCTAACGGCATTGCCGTTACAAGCCCCGATATTAAACAGGGATATAATGAATATTCAAACGTATCTCTTCAAAATGAATTTTTAAGAGTAAAACCTGTAGTAAACAACTTTGAAGCAAACAGACAAATTTTCCTTATTGAAAGTAATAATTTGCAAAAAGTAATTAACCAGCTAGGTTCCGTAAGTTAGGAGAACAGTTATGTATAACATGTCAGCAGTAACAAACAGATGTATAAATAACGCAACAGTCCAGTTTGATAAACTGGGATATATTGCCACAAACCTTGCGAACTATTCCACAGTAGGTTATAAAGGTGTTGCTTTTGAACAGATGTTAAGAGAAGACGGATACGTTGATGGTGCAATAAGAAAAAATACCCTTCAAGGTTCAATCAGAGTAAGCAGTAATCCGTTTGACATTGCAATAGACGGCGAAGGCTATATCCCTGTTGTATCAAAAGACGGTGAAATCCAGTACACTCGTGATGGTTCTCTTAAACTCGGTTCAAACGGATATCTGGTAACTGTTGATGACTGGATGGTCGGTGACGGCATTCAGATTCCGCCAAATTCATACAGAATAGAAATCAGACCGAACGGTGATGTTATGAATTATGACAAAGCAGGTTCTTTACCCGAAAAAATAGGTACTATTCCCATTGTTCAGTTTGATAATCCGGAAGCTTTAGAACAAGGGCATAATAACAAAGTTGTGTTCAATAGTGAAACAGGTGAGCCCAGAATGGTCAAAGACCCTGACAGTATAAGACAAAATGCTGTAGAAGTTTCAAACGTTAATATATATGATGAACTTAATACAATGATGAGGCTTAATGCCTCAATGATTGCCAGCCTAAACTTAATGAAGGTTGCAAACGATATGTACACGAAAGGTATAAACCTGCAGCAGTAGGATGAGGTAGTATAATGAGTTATACAAGTTTAGATGCATTAGGAAAAACAAATTTAATGATGGACTTAATCTCTCAAAGACAGAGAGCATTAGGTTCAAACGTTGCAAACGTTGATACTCCAGGATATGTAAGACGTGATATCGATTTTTCAGCTTATTTAGGCTCTATGAATAGTCCGCTTGAAACTCAGTTGTCTCAAAAATTGGGTCCATCTGCCGTCATAGAAGACAGAACAAGAGGAGAGATAGATATAGCGGAAGAATTTGCAGAGATTCAAAAAAACTCACTTTTATATACGGTTGCAACAAGAAGAATGTCAAATATAATAACCCAGATGAAAACTGTTATAAATGTAGGAAAATAAGGTTAACCTGATAGCATAAGCAAAGAATATAGACAAAAAATATACATTTACCCCCCCCTGAAAGGAAGTGAAATTATGAGTATAATGGAAGCAATTAATATCGGTGCAAACGCATTAAAGGCTCACGGTTTAAGGCTTGATATCCACGCTAAGAACATCGCTAACGTTGATACTCCGAACTACGTAAGGAAAATCCCTGTATTAAACGCAACAGAGGACATATCTTTTCAGGGTGTAATGAATGTAATGAAAGAGGACGTGTTTGGCTCGGGTACGCTTCCTTATTTACAGGGTGGTGTTGTGTTTAACGGTTGTGTTGAAGATCCTACCGTGGGTGAGAGGATTTATTCACCGGGTCATCCTGATGCTGATGCTAACGGATATATCCGTTCTTCAAACGTAAACGCTATGGTCGATATGGCAGATGCTATTATGGCACAGAGAGCTTACGAAGCTAACCTGGCGCTTGTCAATATATCCCGTTCAATGGCAGCAAAAGCTGTTGAAATCGGAAGAGGCTAAGGGTAAATATTGATTGCTAATTTGTTAGTTTAACAACTCCAGCACTTCTGCAACGGAATAGTTGTCTTCAAAAACAACAATATTTTTGCCTGTTTTTTCTCTGACAAAATCAAGAGAGTTACCATCAAGGAATAAGTTAGTGTACGGCTTTAGCATAATTGATGGAACTATTATATAATCTGCTTCAACATCTTTTATAGAGCTGATTAAATCTTCTGATGTGATTAATCCTGCAACCGTAATATTTTTGCCCCAGTATGTTGATTTTACCGGGTTAATTATGCATGTCAGGTTTTTGATTTTACTAAGACCTTTTGCAATATATTCAAAAGCTGTTTTTGCGGCAACAGAGCAGGCGAAACAGATTGTCTTGGGGTTATCAATTTTCTCCGGTAAATCCAGGCAGTCAAAATCGTCCATAATTGTTCTTAGTGAACCCACACCGTCATCAAGCTGGGAAAAATTGCCATAATAGGAACTATCGGGAATAGGTTTGTTACATAAAAGGAAGAACTCGTCTGAACAGCATACTTTTTTGTATTTTGAAGCAATTTTAAGTGTTTCTTCTGCTATTTCTTTATTAACTGTTTCAAGCTCATCTGCTCGGAATTGAGTGACACCCACCGGAACAATTGCAACCGATAATACGCAATCGCCGAGTGATGATAAGTCGGATAATGTTCTTTCAAGTTCTTTTCCGTCATTGTATCCCGGACAGAGTACTATTTGTACGTGGAACGGAATATCATTATCACAGAACCATCTCAAATTCTCTAATATTTTACCCCCGTTCGGATTTTTAAGCATTTTTACCCTTAGTTCAGGATTTGTTGTATGTACTGATATGTAAAAAGGTCCGAGGTGCAGTTTTGATATTCTTTCTTTGTCTTTGTCAGTCAGGTTTGTTGTTGTTATATATGTTCCCTGAAGGTAAGAAAGTCTGTAATCATCGTCTTTTACATATAAAGTGTCTCTCAGCCCCTTCGGCTGCTGGGCAACGAAACAGAAGATACAGTTATTTAAACAGGGTTTTACTTTATCAAAAACCGCACTTTCAAAAATTATACCCAAATCTTCATCAAAGTCTTTTTCCAGTTCAATTTCTTCGACTTCACCGTTTGTTTTTTGAATCTCGACTGTTATAAGCTCATTCTTGCACAGAAATTTATAATCTATCATATCCTGCATTTTTTTGCCGTCAATAGAAAGAATAATATCTCCTTTTTCTATTTCAAGCTCTTCCGCAATAGAGCCTTCAATTACGTCACTAACGAGTGCAGGCATTTTCAAACCCTTCCAGAAGTGTTATAAAATTGTTGTATTCGCAAATCAGATTTTCAAAAACCATTTTGGGGTAAAAGGATAAATCCTTGAATGTCATCAGATTTTTTGTGTCAATAATAATGCTTTCAGCTTTTGTTTTAAGGGCTTTAAATAATATAAGCTGTTCGTCTTTTGTAAGCATATCTGCACACGCAAGTTTAATCATTGCCATGGGTAAGAACTGAATAGGGTTTTCCAGCGGTTCTTCCATAAGTAATCGTTTAAGCTCGTTTACTCCATCTTTTGTTATTGAATAATAAGTTGAGGGTCTGCCGCCTTCTGATATTGATTTTTGAGTTCTTACAAAACCGCCCTTTTCAAGTCTTCTGAGGGCAGGTTTGATTGTTCCGTAACTTGGAGTTGTTAATACGGAAAAATCGCCGCGAATCTCTTTTGATACGCCGTACATCGTAAGGACTGTTTTATTAAGTTCAAATAATATTAAAAGTTCAATCATAGAATAATTATATCATATCGATACATATTTTAACAATTAAAACAGAAAATTTTATTAATTTGTTTATTTTGATATTTATACAAAGATACATTTTTTTACAATCTGGCAATTTTTTTTATTATAAATACTTTATAAATATAAGAAACGAGGAAAAATACTATGATTAATTCCGTAACTTCAACAAAAAGTGTAAATTATCAGCGAAAACAAACTGCCTCTGTTAAACAAGGCGATACAGGGTTGAAAAGACAATCTGCAACCAGTGATAATTATGTAAGTAAAGATCCTAAGCAGAATGTTAAAAATGCATTAAAAGACGGTTCATTAGTTTACAATGAACCATATAAACTATTAGGCTTTATTACATTGAGTAACGGATATTATACATATATTCCGAAAAATGGCGAAACAATCGGCGATATAAAGCAAAAATTCGGTATTAAAGACGGTGTAATCAGCTCTATGAATCCTGTATATGATGATGACTATTGTCCTGCGCAGGATAAGCGCAATATCGTATTCAGGCTTGATGAGTAATTAAATATCAAAATCATTTTTAACTATTGATATAAACTCATGTGCAAGCTTTTCGTTCCACTTAGAGTTGATTTCGCTTATTATAATTTTAATTGCGGCATCTTTTGTTTTTGCATCACGATAAGGTCTGTTTTCAAGCAGTGCAAAATATGAGTCAATAATCAGGATGATTTGTGACTCGATAGGTATTTCCTCTCCTGATATCCGGCTTGGGTATCCGCTTCCGTTCCAGTTTTCGTGGTGTTTTTCGATTATCGGGATTATGTCTGTAAGGTTTGATATTTTAGTTATCGGTTCTAAAATCTCTCTTGCCGCAATAATAGGGTGTTTCTTAATGTATTCCTTGTCTTCTTCACTAAGCGGTTCTGTTTTGTTTAGAAGTTCTTTAGGAAGCATTGTATTTCCTATATCATATAATAGAACTGCAATTTTTAGTTTATCAATTTGTTCTTTCGGAAGTTCAAACCGTTTTGCAAGCAAAGTTGCAAGCTGAACTTTTTGCTTAACGCTGCCGTCATTGTGGTCGGGATTATATGTTGAAACGAGTGCATCTGCAACCTGATACAGTTTTTCATTACTTATGTTCATCTCTTTTAACTTCTGCGTAAGAAGTTTTGCCGTTGTTTCTTCAACGGGGATACGGTGTTTTGTAAGAATGTCAATATACGTTTTGATTGCAATATCCTGCCATGAAGTTTCTGTAGAATGTTTTGCTCTCGTAACTCTGTTTCTGCCTTTCCTTTTTGATTCATACATGGCTTGGTCTGCCAGTTCAAGCAGCTCATCCAGGTCATCAGACTGGTCAAGATATGTTGCAACACCTACGCTTGCTGTTATATGCCCGATTTTTTCAAGTTCAACACCTTCAATAGCTTTTCTTATACGTTCCGCTGCGACCAGACCGCCTGCTGAGTCAACTCCGGGAAGAATTAGGTTGAACTCTTCTCCGCCCATTCTTGCCGCAATATCAATAGAACGGGCATTGTTTTTAAGCACTTCGGCAATTGCCTTGATAGCTATATCGCCGTAGTTATGACCGTAAACGTCATTTATTTGTTTCAAGTGGTCAAGGTCAAGACTTATTACGGTAAAGTTCTGATTTTGACGTTCAGAACGGATTGCTTCTTTTTTGATAAACTCTTCAAAATACCTTCTGTTAAACAAACCGGTCATACTGTCGGTTACAGCCTGCTCTTTAACAGCCTGGAACAAGTCTGCAATAGTTATTGCCAGTTCAATTTGTTTCGCAAAAAGGCTCAAGAAGTTAAGTTCGTTACCGCTTATTTTCTCACGAGATGAAAATACGATTAACGAACCGAAATGAACTTCTCGTGACATAAGCGGCACAAGAATATATGATTTCATACCGGCTTCCTGAAAGAACTTTGCAGCCCTTTCTTCGCTGAGTTCGGGAATAAACCCGTGAACCAGTTCGATTATATTTGCAGACTGATAAATACTATTGTTCATAACGGCATCTTTTAATGCTTCGATACCGGGATATACCAGTTTATAGTCGGATAATTTACAGTTAAAAAGTCTTGCAAATTTTTCCGAAAAATCCTGTCTTGAAGAGGCTGCAACCTGAATATAGCTTTCTCCGTTTTTGATTTGCGGTTTTATGATAAAGCTGTAAATATATCCAAGTTCGCCCTGCAGACTGTTTACAATGGCATTGAGTACACTTGACAGAGGCTCTGAGGAATTCATCATGTTCCAAATATGCTGGAGTGTAAGCATTTGCTTGTTTGCTCTGTCGAGTTCACGTGTCCTCTGCTCGATTTCAGCTTCCAGTTTTGCGTTTCGTTCATAAACTTCAAGCAGAGTCTTACTGCCGTAGTACACAGAAGAATCAACGGCATCTAGTTGGGATTTATATTTTTTCAAACTGTCAAAGAAGCCCAATGTACGTAACCTCAATTTGCCAATACAGGAATATTATAACATATTATGCAAACTCCGTAAATACTTAAATTAAACCAAATTTAACCATAGCTTGAAAAAACCTCCTTGACGGGAGTCGAACCCGTGACCTTTGGCTTCGGAGACCAACACTCTATCCAACTGAGCTACAAGGAGCTATATTGTTATTTTAAATTAAGACGGCTCCGCTCGTCAACCTGCTCGTATTGCTCACGCAACACGACACCGTTGACTCGGCTCCACCTTCGCAAACTCCCGTTTGCTCGGCTTGCCCATTGTCCTCGCCGGACTGGCACTGAGCTACAAGGAGACTTTGCTTATTATTTACCAAAACGGCGGTTTCTTTTTTTATATTCTAACACACATTCCGCCAATTTTTCTTTGTTAAACTCAGGCCAGAATTCCGGTATTACTATAAACTCGGAGTATGCTATCTGCCATAAAAGGTAGTTTGATATTCTCATCTCGCCACCGGTTCTGATTAATAAATCAGGGTCAGGAATATCTTTTGTATAAAGGTGTTGTGATACGGTTTCTTCTGTAATTTCCGTAATACCTTCATCAATAATATTTTTAACTGCGTGAACGATTTCATCTCTGGAACCGTAGTTGAACGCTATCTGCAAATTTACACCGGTATTGTTTTTTGTTGTTTCAACCGCATTAGCTAAAATCTTTTGAAGCTTGTCGCTTAATTTTGTTGTGTCACCGATGAATGAGATTACAACATTATTTTCATCCATTTCTTTAAGCTCATTTTTTAGCGTCTGTGCGAGTAAATCCATCAGAAAGTTAACTTCTTCCGGCTTTCTGTTCCAGTTTTCGGTTGAAAAAGCATAAACGGTCAGGTATTTTATCCCAAAATCGTCAAAGGCTCTCATTGTTGATTTAAGAGCTTCAACCCCTTTTTTATGCCCAACCATAGAGGGCAGATTTTTTTCCTTTGCCCAGCGTCTGTTCCCGTCCATTATTATTGCGATGTGTTTTAATCCGCATTCTTCAACAATCTTCTTTATATCTTCCATAAAATTTCCTTAATAGTTTTCCAGCAGACCGAATACTTCAAAAATCGGTTCTTCCAGCTCTTTAACGTCACTTTCTTCGTCCAATTCCAGCGTTATGGTCGGAATCTTCTTTTCTATACCTGCCCATGTGCCAAAACTACCGGGCGTCGGATATCCTACTGATTTTTCAACAGGGTATCCGGTAATTCTTGATATTTTTTCGGAAATAGCTTCACCGTCTCCGTCATAATTAACAATTTTATATGGTGCATGTAAAGTAAGAATAAGTTTAAAATTTCCATTTTTAATTAGGTTAACCAGAAATTTTGTTTCTTCTTCACTTTCGGGGGCAGGACCTCCGTAAAAATTGTTCTTTTTTGAAAGAATCCAGTTTTCGGTCGGGAAGTTTCTGTTTAAATCAACTCCGTTAGCGTTAACACGGGTGTTATGTTCATAACCGTATTTGTTCAGACAAGGAATAAATAATAAATTTGTATCGGATTTAATTTTCAGGTATTCTTCAATAAGATGTTTTCCCTGAGGTTCATCACCGTGAAAACAACCTATAATTAAAACAGAAGCTTCGGTATTACCTGTAATTTTTATATCCAATATTATTTCTCCGTGTTTACTCAGGTTTGATAACAGCTAATACATAGTTATCAGTAAAGTATTTATTAGCACATTCCTGTATATCTTTTGAGCTTACCTGTTTAATTTTTTCAATAACTTCATCCCGGTAGTTAAAGCCTTTGCCAAGTATAGAGTAATAAGCCATAATATTTGCCTGCTGTGAGTTTGTTTCAAACAGGAATTGCTGTCTGCCTATCAAATTGTTTTTAGCATTATGCAATTCATCTTCTCCGACAGGAATATTTTTAATTTTTTCAATTTCTTCTTTAAACCCGTTTATTGAAGTCTGAATATTACCCGGCTCCGTT
>ONVC01000003.1:0-15363 GCA_900321205.1 uncultured Acinetobacter sp.
TTTTTACCGGAGTTTCAGGCTCGGGCAAAAGTTCACTTGCGTTTGATACGATTTTTGCGGAAGGTCAAAGAAGGTATATTGAAAGCCTTTCAACTTATGCACGCCAATTTTTGGGTCAGATGGATAAGCCGGATGTTGATTATATTGACGGGCTTACACCAGCAATTTCAATTGACCAAAAATCAACAAGTAATAATCCGCGTTCTACTGTCGGAACAGTTACGGAGATTTATGATTATTTAAGACTCTTGTATGCAAGAATAGGCACTCCTTATTGCCCGAAATGCGGAAAACCGATAAAACCCCAGACGATAGATGAAATAGTAGACAGTATTCTAAGATTACCTACGGGAACAAAAATTCAGATACTTGCACCGGTTGTAAAAGGTAAAAAGGGCGAGTTTGCTTCTCTTTTTGAAGAACTCAGACAGGAAGGTTTTGTAAGGGTAAAAGTTGACGGTGAGATTTATAATCTTGATGAAGACGAGATTAAATTAGCAAAAACTAAGGCTCATACAATTTCTGTTGTAGTAGACCGTGTTGTTGTTAAATCTGAGGCAAAATCAAGAATTGCAGATTCAGTCCAGATAGCCTTAAAAAAAGCTGACGGTGTTACAAATATTGATGTAATCGATGGAGAAGAAATTATATACAGCGAAAAGCTTGCCTGTCCGGATTGCAATTTGAGTTTTGAAGAACTGACTCCGAGAATATTTTCGTTTAATGCTCCTTATGGTGCCTGCCCTAAGTGTGACGGTTTGGGGGTCGATTTTAAAATTGACCCGGATTTGGTAGTTCCCGATAAAACAAAATCAGTAAACGAGGGTGCTATTTATCCCTGGAGTAAGTCTGCAACATCTTATTATGACGATGTTTTGACAGCAGTAAGGGTTGCGTACAAAATGGATTATGATATTCCGTTTAGGGATATGCCAATAGAACACCAAAACATTATACTTTACGGAAGTGAAGACAGAATCCCGATGAGAATACGTGAGTTCGGTTCTCACCGGTACAGAAACAACCTTCAAAAATTTGTCGGTGTAATTCCATTTCTGATGAAGCATTATAACATTGAAAGTGAATACTGGAAAACCGAGATAGAAAAATATATGGTTACAACTCCATGTGAGGAATGCGGCGGTGCAAGGCTTAAACCATTTCCGCTAGCTGTAAAAATTAACGGAGTGAATATCCATGAGTTTTGTATGATGCCGATAGATAAAGCGTTGGAGTTTGTAACTGACCTTTATGTAACCCTTACTGATTTTCAGATGAAAATAGGTAAACAGATAATTGATGAACTTCGTGCAAGGCTTAAATTCCTATGCGATGTCGGTTTGAGCTATTTAAACCTTGCAAGAGCATCAGGAACATTATCAGGCGGCGAAGCACAGAGAATAAGACTTGCAACTCAGATAGGAAGCGGTCTTTCAGGCGTTTTGTATGTTCTTGATGAACCGTCAATCGGTCTCCACCAGAGAGATAATGACAGACTTATCAAAACCCTGATGAGATTAAGAAATATGGGCAATTCGCTTATTGTTGTAGAGCACGATGAAGACACAATAAGAAATGCCGACTATATTGTTGACATCGGTCCAAAAGCTGGTGTAAACGGCGGTACCGTAATTGCTCAGGGTGGGGTAAATGATATCATAAACAGTGAGGATTCTATTACCGGAAAATACCTTAGTGGTGAGCTGAGTATTCCTGTTCCGAAAAAAATAAGAGAAGGAAATGGGGCTTTTCTGCAAATCAGAAATGCGTTCAGAAATAATTTAAAAAATATTGATATTGATATTCCGCTCGGGAAAATCGTTGTTCTGACAGGTGTTTCAGGCTCGGGAAAATCAACTTTGATGCAGGATTTGATTTATGAATATGCTGTTCACAAGCTAAGAAAAAACAAACCAAAACCACAGGGCGTTGATGAGATTTTAGGGTTTGAAAACCTTGATAAAATTATTGATATAGATCAGTCGCCAATCGGAAGAACACCACGTTCAAACCCTGCAACTTATACTGATGTATTTACACCAATACGTGAGCTTTACGCAAAAACCAATGAGGCAAAAATGAGAGGGTATAAACCGGGGCGGTTTAGTTTTAACGTAAAAGGCGGAAGATGTGAAGCCTGTCAGGGTGATGGTTTGCTTAAAATAGAAATGAACTTCCTTTCTGATGTTTATGTTAAATGTGATGTTTGTAAAGGTAAGAGGTACAATAACGAAACTCTTGAAGTTAAATATAAAGGCAAAACGATATCTGATGTATTAGAAATGAGCGTAAAAGAGGCTTATGAGTTCTTTGAAAACATACCTCAGATTGCAAATAAATTGAAAACCCTTAATGATGTCGGTTTGGATTATATAAAACTCGGTCAGAGTGCCACTACGCTTTCAGGCGGCGAAGCTCAGAGAATAAAACTTGCATCAGAACTTAACAAACGTGCGACAGGAAAAACTCTTTATCTTCTTGATGAACCGACAACCGGTCTGCACTGGTATGATTTGGATAAGCTGATTAAAATTATTCAGCAGCTTGCAGATAACGGAAATACTATTTTAATCATTGAACACAATCTGGATTTGATTAAGATAGCGGATTACGTAATAGACTTAGGCCCGGAAGGCGGAGAAGCAGGCGGTGAAGTTGTTGCATGCGGCACCCCTGAAGAAGTTTCAAAAAATCCAAAATCATACACAGGTCAGTATCTAAAACAATATTTTAAGGGGTAAATCATACATATTCAGTTCTCTAATCCATCGGGATAGAAATAGGGGATAAAATCTTTAGAAACAGTAGTGTGCATTTGTACGCTGCAATATACATTTACCCCGTTATTTCTTCTATCTTTTTGACTGCATTTTCAACGGTGTCGTTTATGACAACGTAATCATATTTTTTTGAATTTTCTATCTCCAGTTTAATTGAAGCAAGGCGTTTTTGGATAGCTTCTTCCGTCTCAGTGTGTCTGCCTCTCAGTCGTGCTTCAAGTTCTTCAAGAGATGGCGGAGCAATAAAGATTAAATTAGCTTCCGGCATGATTTTCTTTACGTTCAAAGCACCTTTTGTATCGATTTCCAGAATAATGTTTTCACCATTTTTGAGGCAGTCTTCCACAAAAACTTTTTTTGTACCGTAAAAGTTTCCCGAAAACTCAGCCCATTCCAAAAACTCATTGTTATTAATACAGTTTTTAAACTCATCAACGGACAGGAAGAAATAATTTACACCGTTTTTTTCTCCCTCGCGCATTCCTCTTGTTGTACAGGAAATTGAGAGTCTGAACTCAGGGTGTCTGTGTAAAAACTCGTTTATTACAGTTCCTTTTCCTACGCCGGATGAACCTGATATTACAAATAATTTACCCATAATACTATTCCTTTTCTTCCGTTGAATCTTCGTTAAACATTTTGTGAACTACTGTTTCGTATTCAAAACTCCCTTCTGACGGCTCTAATGTAATGTCATCAAAATTTATTGATTCATTATTAACCGTTGTTTCAGGTATGTTATTGTTATGGATTTTATCCCTCAGCGAACGTATAACTTCTTTTGCCAAAAGCGGTGCATCAGAACTTTCAATACATGCTTCTATGTAACAGAGCTTATTCATAATCTGTGTAACTCTCAGAGCTTTGTCAAAATCTTCCGCTGTGGTTACTTTTGTTGCCCAGACATCACCCTCAAAAACTCTTGCAAGTTTTGCATAATTTATCTGGGTAATATCATTGATTTTGTTGTTAATTCCCCTTGAAAAAATTTGCTCTGTCGCATAGTTCTTATTATTAACAACAATGACGATAGGTTTAACCCCATATCTTAAAAATGTGCCGATTTCTATTGCTGTCTGTGCGTGAGCACCTTCACCCGTAATCAACAGAACTCTTGATTGCGGTTTTGCAAGACAGGCGCCTAATGCGGCAGGTGTCGCCCAGCCTGTTGAATTCCAGAGCGCCTGTGCCTGAAAATCAACGTTTTCAGGAAGTTTCATTTGTACTGCACCAAAAAGAGATGTTCCTGTTTCTGCAAAAATAATGTCGTTTTCTTTTACAAAATCCTGTATTTTTGAATATAAATATGAAGAGGTAATATTAACGTCACCTGTTTCCTGGTACTTTATTCCTATAGCAGATTTATTGTATTCAACCTCTTTTTTCTCAACCAGTTTTATAACGGCATCTAGAACTTCCGGCATTTTTACGTTATCATATCTTTTTCCGTTGATATAAGTATAGTTTCCGTATATTGCGATGTGCTTGTTTATGTCAAAAGGTAAAGTCTGTCCGCAGGAATTGATATCGCTGTAAATAACTCCGACAGATATAGGACAGTCAGTTTCTTCAACATATTTTTTTACAATCGGATTACGCATATCTCCAAAGTATCCGCCAATGTAATTTTCTGCCTCCATGTTGATAAGGTTTGTCCCTGCAAGGAAGTTTGTAACAGGTATTCCTGTTTTTTCGGCAAATTCTTTAAATTCAATTCGTGCATCAAATCTTTTAACAAGGCAGTCCGCAATAATTACCGGTTTTTGTGATTTTTTTATTTTTTCCGTAATTCTTTCTGCAACTTCGTCTAATATTTTTTTATCACTTATATTGTCGTAAGAAATAACCCTGTCTGATATTTCCATTTGGGCAATATCTTCCGGTATAGCTGCATATACAGGTTTTTTCTCTCTTACCATTATTTTTAAAAGTCTGTCTATTTCCAGTTTTGCATTATCTTTCGTCAGAAATGCCGCTTCTGTTATGTTTTTATATGTGCTGACAAATCTTTGATAATCAATTTCCTGAAAGTTATGGTGAATCAGTGATTTTTTTTCTGTTATATCAACAGAAGGAAGTCCTGCTATATGAAAAACAGGGATGCTTTCTGCCATAGAACCTGCAACAGCATTAATTGCGGATAATTCTCCCGTTCCGTATGACGTAATAAAAGCCCCGTACCCTCTCACTCTTGCGTATCCGTCAGCAGCATAACCTGCGTTTAATGGGTTTGTACAACCAATCCAACGGGTGTTTGAATTTTTTTCTACCGCACAAATCAGATTAATATTATAGTCATCCGGGAATCCAAAAAACTCGTTGACTCCAAGTTCTTCCAGTCTTTTTACAATGTATTCGGCAGTGTTCATAACAAACCCTCTCGTTAAATATTTTTTATAATAATATCACGCAAAGGGGTAAATGCAAAGGGGTAAATACAGAGGGGTAAATACAAAGGGGTAAATATAAACATGAGGGTATATTAAAAACCAATATATTGTTCATAATTAATTTGAACTAATCCAAAAGTATTATTTTGTAACAAAAGTTAACATCTGTATAGCGTAATGTATATAGGTATTTCAGACTTATTGTTGTTGTAAATTAATATTATTTTTTATATACAAGTTGATAAAAGTATATATAATTGATAAAATGTATAATAGACTTTTATAGTCCTTTAGTAGTACACAAATAAAGATAAGAAGGTTAGAATTATGACATTACCGAATGTAGCTTATTTCTCTATGGAAATAGCAATGGATCAGTCCTTAAGCACATATTCAGGCGGTTTAGGTTTCTTAGCCGGTTCACATATGTTGTCAGCAGGATACTTACAAATGCCAATGGTTGGTGTAACTATGTTATGGTCATACGGTTATTATGACCAGCGAATAGATCACTCAGGCAACGTAGAAGTAGCATATATCAGAAAATACTATGATTATTTGGAAGATACAGGCATAACAGTTGAAGTCGGTACTTTTGGTGAAAAAGTAAAAGTTAAAGCATTCAAGGTAAATCCTGAATTATTCGGTACTTGTCCTGTATATTTACTTACAACTGATATTGACGGAAACAGCGATTGGGCAAAGAGCATCTCTCACAGATTATATGACGGAAATGAGAGAATCAGAATTGCTCAGGAAACAATCCTCGGTATTGCAGGTGTAAGAGTTCTTCAGGCAGCAGGTTACCAGTTTGACGTTATTCACATGAACGAAGGTCACGCACTTCCTGCAGCATTTGAACTCTTGAGACAATATAACGGAAATCTTGAAGAAGTTAAAAAGAAAACCGTATTTACAACTCACACTCCTGTTGCGGCAGGTAACGAAGTTCACTGGGTTGACACACTTCTTGAAGGCGGTTTCTTTGCAGGTGCTTCAAGAGAAAGAGCTATTCAGCTCGGCGGAGAAAACTTCTCACTAACGGTTGCAGCATTAAGAATGTCAAGAATTGCAAACGCAGTTTCTCAGCTTCACGGTTTGGTTGCAAACAAGATGTGGGAATGGGTTGAAGACAGATGCCCGATAAGAGCTATTACTAATGCGGTTAATCTTCACTACTGGCAAGACCCGAGAGTTGCAAAGGCTCAAAATGACCCTGAAAAACTTCTTGAAGTTAAGCGTGAAATGAAAGCTGAACTCTTTAAATATATTGCAAACGTTGCAGGTAAGAGATTCAATCCTGATGTATTAACAATCACATGGGCAAGAAGATTTGCTGATTATAAACGTGCATGGTTAATTCTTATGGATAAAGACAGAATCGGTAAACTGTTAAATGCCGATAAGGTTCAAATTATATTTGCAGGTAAGTTCCACCCTGATGATGTTATGGGTAAAGAAATGTTTAACAAATTGTTAAATCGTTCACACTCATTAAAGAACGTAGTTGTTCTTCCGGGTTATGAACTCCAGTTATCAGGTATGTTAAAGAGAGGTTCTGATATTTGGTTGAATACACCTTTAAGACCTTTTGAAGCATCAGGTACTTCCGGTATGTCCGCTAATATGAACGGTGCTCTTCACTTATCAATCTATGACGGTTGGACAGTTGAAGGTACTTTTGACGGTATAAACGGTTATACTGTTGAATATCCGGGACTTGATGATGATATGCCTTGGGAAGAAAGACATTGGCAAGACCATAAGTGTGTTATGGAAATTATTGAAAAACGAATTATTCCTACATACTACAAAGATAAAGAAGAATGGGCAAGACTTATGCGTCAGGCTATCAGAACATCTGAAGCATACTTTAACTCTGACAGAATGGTTATTGAATACTACAACAGATTGTATGCTCCGATTGCTCACGATGACACATCGGCAGGCGAAAAGAAAAAAGAACTTAATATTTCTGAAACACCTACTTTTGATGCATGGACTTATTCAAACATTAAGTAGTTTGAAAATTTATAGTTTTAAAAAGGCGGAAGTTCGCAGAACTTCCGCCTTTTTTTGCTAAAACTTACCCTGTCGGAACATATTTTATGCCATGCATGGTGATTTTTTTTCAAAAGTTTTTTATTAAAATAACTCAGTAACGAATTAACAGAACAGGAGAGAGAAGATGAGTATTTACACAGCGCCGGTTTATAAAATGGATAAGTTAAATAATTTATTTATTGAGCTTACCGCAAAAAATTGTAATCAGAGATGCAGCGGATGTTATATAGATTTTCCGATATCAAAAAAATCAAAAGATTTTTTGTCTGTAGATAAAATAAAAGAGGCTCTGGCAGATATTGAAGATACAGATTTGCATTGTATATATCTGACAGGTGGCGAACCAATGACTCATCCTGATTTTAATGCTATTTTGCGGCTTTGCCTGAAAAGGTGTAATGTTTGTATTTGTACTAACTCCAGTTTTCTAAATGAGAAAAAAATAAGATTTTTAAAGAAAGTAGAAGATGAAGGCGGGATGAATTTAGTGCATAACCAGATTTTCTTTCGGCTTTCTCTTGCGCATTTTGATGAGCAGGAAAGTGATAAAATAAAATACAGAGGACATTTCAGACAAACAATGTCAGCGTTAAAAACTCTGAGCAGATATAACTTTATTTCTGTTTTGTCCGTTCAAAATTTTTATAGGCTTAGTGAAGTTGTTCTAAGAGAAAACTTTTTAAGACTTTTTGCTCAGAATGAGATTGTGAACACGGACATACAGATTAATGTTTCTTATCCTCTTTCAGATGCGGAAGACAGTATTTCGCAAGCAGAAAACACCGATTGTATGCATGGCAGAATTCTGACCCGGCAAGGTGTGTATTCATGTCCGTTTTTGTCAAATGATTATCGCGGCAGAATGGGTTCATCATTTAAAGACTATTCTAAAAGTGTAACAGCAGAAACAGATTTTTGTGCCGTATGTTCTGCAAACAACAACAGAATTTTTGCAATTGGATAATTGTATTTTTTACAATTGTTAATGCTTATATAAAGCATATATAATCTCACTTTGCGCCAAATCAAGCGTATAATATAGTAAACATTTGTAACATTATACAGTTTAATTAATACTAAAGAGTTACTTTTTTTTCTAAATCATGGTATAAATAGTAATGTAAAAATATATATTGGGTTATTGTAAAAAAATTATAATAACCCTGCGCGAGAGAAACGAATGGAGGCAAATATGTCAGTAGGACAATTCGTGTTTATGTTACATAGCCATCTTCCATATTACAGAAAAGCAGGTATGTGGCCTTTCGGAGAAGAAAATCTATACGAATGTATGGCAGAAACATACGTACCGCTTCTTAATGCAATTTCCGAGTTGTATGACGAAGGTATAAAAGCAAAATTGACGGTTGGTATTACGCCTATACTTGCAGAACAATTAAATGATGAGCATCTGCAAAACGGATTTGTTAAATACATCGATGCACAAATTGCAGCCGTATCAAAAGATTTGGAAAGATATCCCGATCCTAAGGTTGCTCACAGCCAGCATTTAAAATATTTGGCAAAATATTACTTTGATTTATGGAATAAACTAAGAGATGATTTCGTAAATAAATATGAAAAAAATCTTATTAAATACTTCAAGAAATATCAGGATTTAGGTTGTATTGAAATTACAACATCAGGGGCAACTCACGGTTTTTCACCGCTTCTTGCAACTGACAGTAACCTGAATGCTCAGTTTAAAGTAGGTCAGGATACAACAGAAAGGCTGTTCGGAAAGAAGGCAATGGGAGCTTGGTTGCCTGAATGTGCGTACCGACAGGGGTATGAATTTGTCGGAAAAGACGGTAAAAAACACTGGAGACCGGCTATTGAAGTTACTCTTCAAAACAACGATATTCACTACTTCTTTACTGATTCACATGTTATTGAAGGGGGTAACTCAATCGGTAACAGACGTGTAATAGGTGTCTACGGAAATATTGAATATATTCCGCTTCCTGACAGACCGAAGACCGGATACGATACATATTCAGCATACTGGTTACCTGATGCACAAGTCGCAGTTATGGGCAGAAATGACAGAGCAAGTTATCAGGTTTGGTCAGCTGCTGACGGATATCCAGGAGACGGTTGTTTCAGAGAATTCCACAAACGTGATGACAAATCAGGTATGCACTACTGGAGAATTACTTCACCTACAACTGATTTAGGTGACAAAATGTTATATGATCCGGTGCTTGCATTTAATAAAGTAAATGAAAACTCTGACCACTATACAACACTTATTTACCACTTACTGAATGATTACAAAAAAGCAACAGGTAAAGAAGGTCTTGTAATGGTATCATTTGACACTGAATTATATGGTCACTGGTGGTTTGAAGGTATTGAGTTCATTAAGCAGGTTATTAAGAAGTTCAACCAGTACTTACCTGAAGTTGAAAGAATGACAGCAGGCGAATATGTAACTAAGTATCCTCCGAAAGAAGCTATTCAGATTCCTGAATCATCATGGGGACAAGGCGGACACTTCTATGTATGGCAAAACCATTTAACAGAATGGATGTGGCCTATTATTCACTCTTGTGAAAAACGTATGTGTGCTATTGTTGATGCTCACGCTGAAATTCCGGAAGATAAACTTCTCCACAGAGCATTGAATCAGCTCGCAAGAGAAAACTTGTTGCTTCAATCTTCTGACTGGCCGTTCCTGATTACAACATGGCAGGCTAAGGATTATGCAACAGACAGATTCAATGAACACGTTGACAGATTCAGTTTAATTGCAGATATGATTGAAAGCGGTAACATTGATGATGCTAAGCTTAAAGAAATCGAAAGCATAGATAACTGCTTCCCTGTAATTGATTACAGAGTATATCAGTCAATTGAGGAAGGTGTTATCCCTCAACAGGAGAAAAAGTTAGCACCGTTATATAATTAAATGGTTAAATAAAAAGAAGCGGTTTGGCATTTTGCCAAACCGCTTCTTTTTTACAAATGTCTGTATAACTATTATATATCCGTGCATAAAACGAACAATTAGTGGGAAAACTTTTACATTAAAACAATATCTGAAATGTTCGTTTGAACAATTTTCATATCGGTTTTCCTTTTTACATATACTTATTATAGTAATTGTCTAAGGCTTTTACAATTTCCGATGTTCTTTCTATTTGTGTTTCAACATTTTTGATGTTTCGCAATGTCTCAGTGGCTTCATTAGTTGTTTTGTATTTTAATTTTATTGATACCTGAGATAAACCCTGGCGAGCTTTGACTATAAGAGCCTTTCCTGCGTTTATTATATTTATAGGCAAATAGTATTTTTCATTGTCATTGTTACAGATATAATAACCGTCTTTGCTTATATCAAGATGATAAAAATTCGTGTTTTCAAGGTCTTTTGATATTTTATCAAGTTTCTCGGATGTCTGTTTTGGCAGTGTTTTTATATAAGACGCAGAACCTCGCTTATGTCTGAGCGCCTTAAATGTCTGAGAGGTATTATTATATTTTTGAATATTATGTATTTCCATGGTTCTGTAATCTATTATACACTAATCAGAATATTTTATTCTTCCTGTTTGATTAATGATAATGGGTTTGTTAAGGTGTTTTATGTATTCACAGGTTAAATAAGCTTTGTTAAACGGATATTCTGTACATTCTTCTTTCGGTGAAAGAACATCATAATCAGCGCCCCAGGACATTATAAAAGAATCGGCAACAACTTTGTATTTCTTATCTTCACTCGGATTATTAACATCGATAGGGTGCTCAACTCCATTGTTATCAACAAAATTCATACCTACAAGAGTTTTTTTAGACGGGCTTACCGTATAGTTTAAGCCTGAAACTGCCAGTAATCCGGGTTTATTTCCTATAGAGTTATAAGAAATCTCAGTTGCTTTTTTAAAAGCATCAACAAGTGTTTTTTCCGATACTTCCGCGACCGAGATGTTATCTGCAAACGGTGCAATTTCTTTTATGTCACTTGAATCAATGTTTCCCTTTTTAAAATAATTTCTTGTTGCATTGTTATTCCAAATACCGATATCTGCGTTCATTTCATATTTCATTGCATCGCACATAAAGTTAGCATGCGGATTTTCTTCCAGCAATGATTTTGGAGCCGGTGGTGCATATTCGATATAACCAACTTGTTCGGGTTTTCCTAAAATTTCATTGAACATGTATTGATGAACAAGATTTCTGTGATAAAGGCTTGCGTCACCAAGGTTATTTTGTGCTTTTTGTATTACGCCCTCTTTATCAAAGGTTAAATTAAGCTCTCCGAAGTGTTTACCGTCTTTTCCTGCCTCTGTAATAATCACAGGTTCTCCTGTTTTTGAGTAGATTAAGTTTTCTCCTTCTTCTATTCCTTCCAGAAGTTCGTGTGTATGACCGCCGATTATAACATCAATCCCTTCCGTGTTTGAAGAGACATCTTTGTCACGGGCAATTCCCAGATGTGAAAGAAGGATTATTTTATTTACCCCTTCTTCTTTCATTTTGTCGACTTCTTCCTGAATCAGCTTTGTTGTTGTTTCCAAATCTTCGGCTTTACAGTCTTTATGATAGTCAGGATGTGTTGCTCTGTCTGTCAAATCAACGGGAGTAGTACCTATTAAACCAATTTTTTCACCCTTTATCTCCACAATTTTAGAAGGTTTTATGAATTCTTTTATGTCAGTTTTGTTAAATGTTTCTATATCGTCTTTAGAAATATTTTGCAGTGCTTCCTGTTTTATGTTTACGGCTAAGATATCACCGTTAAATTTAGAAGCTGTTTCTTTTAAGTCACCTTGTTTTGTATCCATTTCGTGGTTGCCGAGAGCTGTTGCTTTTACGCCTGCAAGATTCAGGAACTTAGCTGTTGCATCGTGTACGTGTCTGTTCTTTTCGTCACCGATATCGTTATCTCCGCCTGAGAGAATAATGTCGCCATCTATACCTGATAAAATTCTCATCATGTTATTTGTTTGCCCGTGAAGGTCGTTAACGTATCCGATTTTAAGTTCAAATGTATCTTCTTTAGGGCTTCGTTCTAATTTTGCCCCGCTTCTGAATGACGGTTGTGTCGGGGCTGGTTTGTTGTTTATAAAATTTGTTATATTAATTTTCTGAATGTTCATTTTGTCCTGCTTCTAACCCGGGGGTTATCTGATATATTTAATTCTGCCTGTCTGGTTTATTACAACAGGTTTATTTAAGCGTTTGATGTAGTCGCAGACCATTACATCTTTGTCGTAAGGATATTTTATGCAGTCTTCTTCCGGAGCCAGAATGTTAAAGTCTGCCCCTGCAGACATTAAAAATTCGTCTGTAACAACTTTATATTTCTTTGTTTCGCTCGGGTTGTTTATGTCAATTTTATGGACTTTACCCTGCTTGTCAGTAAAGTTCATTTCAACTAACGTACCGTCTTTTTCGTTGACGGTATAATCAAGTCCTGAGACTGCAAACAATCCTGGTTTGCGGCTGCTTGACGAGTAAGTGTCTTTTATCGCTTTTTTGAATAAATCAACAATTGTTTTTTCAGGAACTTCTGCAACTGCAACGAAATCCAAAAATGGCGAGATGTCTTTAATATCACGCGAGTCTATTTCGCCTGCGTGGAAAAAGTTTCTTACTCCACAGTTGTGCCATATTGCAATATCTGAATCGGATTCCGCTTTCATAACATCACAAACGAAGTTTGCGTGCGGATTTTCTTCCGTTAAAGATTTTGGCGGCGGCGGTGCAAATTTTATTACACCTATTTTTTCTGGTTTTCCTAATGTTTCTTCAAAAATATGTTTATTTACCATATTTCTGCGGAATAATCCCGTTTCACCGAGGTTGTTTTGAGCTTTTGTGATGATTCCGTCTTTATCAAAGGTTAAGTTTAATTTTCCGAAGTAATTTCCGTCTCTGCCTGCTTCTGTGAGAACCACAGGTTCTTTGTCAGCTGAATACAGAAGATTTTTGCCTTCTGTAATGCCTTCTATAAGTTCGTGTGAGTGACCGCTTAAAATTACATCTATTCCGCTGGTTTCTTCGGCAATTTTTTTATCTTTTTTAAATCCGAGGTGTGAAAGAAGAATGATTTTGTTTATTCCCCTGTTTTTGAGGTTGTCGACCTCTTTTTGAATATCTTTTATGCTGTCATCAAGATTGTCAACGTGACAATCTGTGTGATATGCCGGGTGAGTCAGCCTGTCAAGAAGATCCATAGGAGCAGTTCCCAAAAGCCCTATTTTTTCACCTTTTACTTCAACTATTTTTGAAGGTTTTAAGTAGTCTAAAAGATTTGCTCTGCCTAAGTTTTTAACTTCTTCTTTGTCCTGATTTTCTACTAAATCTTTTTTCATGTTTATAGTAAGAATATCACCGTTATATTCTTTCAGAGAATCGATTAAATCAGCCTGAGTTGTATCCATTTCGTGGTTGCCCAGGGCAGTGGCTGTAACTTTTCCGAGATTAAGGAATTTGAAAGTTGCTTTGTGAACGGCTTTATTTTTTTCATCCCCAATGTCATTATCTCCTGCTGATAAAATCAAATCACCTTCCAGTCCGGAAAGAATTCTCAGCATGTTATTTGTTTGTCCGTGAGCATCGTTAACGTATCCGATAGATATTTCGTAAGTGTCTTTGACCGGTGATTTTTCTAACGGACTTGTGATATTATCGGACTTTTTGTTTTGCTGGTTGTTTGTTGTCGGGAGAGAGGCCTTGAAGTTGTTGTGTTCAAAACCTGTTTTGATGATTTTCATATTTAACCTTCTTTTGCTCTAATGAAAACTTCTGAATAAATATTTTTGCCTGATTTTTCAGAAATAGTTACATTTGTTTACATGGAGAGCGTGGTTAATGCTTTTCTTAAAACTTCTTCTGAGTTGGAATTTTCAGCGATAGTCGGAAGAACTTTGCTCAGAGCATTTTCTATTTCATCTTCTTCGTACCCGAGCGACAGCAGAACAGCCTGAGTGTCTGATATTGCCTGTGTTTGTGGGATTGCAGATGATGCGGACTTAGGGAACTCAGTTTTCATGAGTTTATCTTTCAGCTCCAAAATAATTTTCTGTGCAAGTTTTGGTCCGACTCCTTTTGCACGGGTCAGCTCTTTGTAATTGCCGTCAATTACAAGAGAGATAACATCACAGGCATCAAATTCATTTAAGAGTGCAAGAGCCATTTTTGCCCCGACACCTGAAACCGACAGAAGGATTTGAAAAATATCACGTGTTTCTTTGTTAACGAATCCGTATAAAGACATTGCATCTTCTCTGTGTGTTAATACAGAATAAATTTTTTGCGTTTTGTCTTCATTTACGGAGATGGTGTCAAATTCTCTGTCAGTGATTTCTAAGAGATATCCTACACCGGAAACTTCTATAGACAGATATGTACCTTTAGAGCTTTTTCTTTTGTCCGTGATAAATCCTTTAAAATAGTCGAACATTGTTCACATACTCCCCGAAATTATTATAACATAAACATTAGTCATGCATAAAACTATAAAAGACTTTACAATCAAATATGTTTACGTTAATATTAACAGGTAAACCAATTGAATACTTATGGAGGAATGCCAGAGTGGTTGATTGGAGCGGTCTTGAAAACCGTCGTACGTGCGAGCGTACCTAGGGTTCGAATCCCTATTCCTCCTCCATTTAAAGTCACCTATCGGTGGCTTTTTTGTTATTAGGGATTCGAACCGCATTTGCTATCGCAAACGGGGTTCTCCCCTCCATTGGCTTTAGAAATTTTTTACAAAAATTGTTAATTATCACGAAAAACAGTACATTTAGTACTGTTTTTCTGCACGCCAACGGAGTCCTTCTATTCCTCCTCCATTTAAAACAGAGCTAAAAGCAAAGCTCTGTTTTTTTATATTACAGGTGCAGTTTTCTGCGGATATTGTTTTTGATTTGTCTCAGTGTTCTTTTGATTGTTTTATCGGTATATTCGGCTATATACCTCGTTTTATAATCAAGCGAGTCTTTATAAATGTAGTAACAAAATTTTGAAATCCGGTCGAAGAAAGTTTCTATGCAGTGGTACTTATAGCTTTTGATATCCTGATATTTTTTAATATTATTAAAAAACTTTCTGTCAATATGTTTTAATTTGTTAAAATTCATTTCATCCCACAGGTTCAGAATAATATTTCTGGT
>ONVC01000003.1:15379-58374 GCA_900321205.1 uncultured Acinetobacter sp.
TGGTGTGTTCATAAATTTCAGGTCGTCTTTCGCAGTACATCTTGATAAGATTATTAGAGTGTGTTGCGTAACTGTTCCAGTAACCGGTTTCAATATCACCAAATTTTCCTTTTGCTTCAAAGCTTTTTTTGACGCAGCTCAGAACGTAATATATATTTATTTTGCATTCATATTGATTAATTAATGAATCCATTCTCATAACCAGATAGTTGTATAAAGGCTCATTTACAAAATAAAACGCATTCGCATTCAAAAATACATCACACCAGAACGGATAGTCTTCATACAATATTCTCTGGAATCTGAAATTATTTTTGTTAAGAAACTCTGTTCTGTATATTCTGTTCCAAACAGCGGTTGCCAAATAAACAAAATATGGTTTTAAATCATCATAATAGATTTTTTTCTCTGCAAGGTGTTCAATTATTGTATCTAAGTAATAATCATTTGTATGGTCATTTCCGTAGATATCAACAGCTCTTGTTGAACAAAAAGCAACATCACAGTCGTTTTTTAATGCTGCATTATAGAGTTTTTCAAACATAGTTGGGTCAACTGTATCATCACTGTCCACAAAACCTATGTATTCTCCTTTTGCGGCATTAATTCCCGTATTTCTGGCACCGCCCAAGCCCTGATTTTCCTGAGAAATAACCGTAATTCTTTGGTCGGTTTTTGCAATTTCGTTTATAATATCCAATGTAGTATCTTTAGAGCCATCATTGACGCATATTATCTCAATGTCTTTTAGTGTTTGATTTTGTATGCTTTCTATACAGGCTTTTAATGTTTTTTCAACGTTGTACATGGGTACAACAACAGATACTTTTGGCATTATTTAATAAATTCCTTTTTTAAATTCGGTATGTATTGTTTGATATGAGGTTCAAAAACACAATTTGCCTCCGTTGCGGTACAAGTAGTGCAAGGGTGTTTTTTAGGTCCGAAGCAGGCGAGGTGTTTTCTTAAATCAGCAAACTTCTTCCCTGTAAATATCTCAAACAAACTTTCTTTTTCAACATTTCCCATAATCATATTTTTATGGCTTTCAACATCGTGTCTTACCTGACAGCAGGGCATTACCGAGCCTTCGTAATCAATATACATCCTTCTGAAAGGCGACAGACATGGTTTCTTTCTTTCATAATCGGGCATGCCCTCTATTGTTTCGCCTCTGTTTACACCGATACTGTGTTCAAAGTCATTTGCTTCCCAGATTATTGATAATTTCGGATGCTCAAACTCAACCTCATAGCAGGTTTTTGTTTTGGTTCTGACTTTGTACGGAAGTCCTATACGTTGGGCATTTTTCTCCATTTTCGGAATAACTACGTTTTCAAGGTCAAATTTTTCGTTTTTATTCAGATAACACTGAAGTCTGATAAGGTTTAGTCCTGCATCAGCAAGCTCGTCAATATATTCTTTTGTTATGTAATCTCCGTTGGAATGCGTAAATAAAATTGCTTCAGGAAGCATTTCCCTTGCCTGTTTTAATCTGGTTAAAAATATTTTGTCAGCGGTTGGTTCATTGTATCTTGAATATGTTATACCGCCCTTAAATCCTATTGATTTCAAATCTTTTAATATTTTTAAGTATGTTTCTTCTTTCATAAAAATATTTTGTGAATGTCTGTCTATAAATGAGTTTGGGCAGAACCAGCATTGACGGTTGCAGAAAGAAAAGATTTCGATTTCCACATAATCAAGATAATGTCTTGTTATAAAATATCTGAGTAACGGGTTTTTTATTTCTTTATAAAGAAATCTTCTGTAAAATTTTATAAAATTATCCCTGTTGTTTTTCAGCGTTTCGACTTTGTCTCTGAACTTATAGCTAAAGCAGTCTTTATAAATGTAATCAACTAATGAACTGAATATCATAAATTTCCCCTCTTCTATGACTATTATATTAAAAATTTTACCATACTTCCATTTTGATATATAATTGTTACAAAAGGAGTTTAATTATGGATTTTGTGAAGTACTTGGAAGATATAAATGCGCAAAAAAAGATAGATAAAGCATGCAAAAAGTATAAAGGAAAAAGAATAGCTTTATACGGAGCCGGCAGTTTTGCTGATGTATTATTTTCTAATTATGATTTATCCGGTTTGAATATTGTTGCCGTTGCGGATAAAAAATTTGAAGAATCCGAAAGAAAGTTCCACAATGTGGAAAACTGTATTACTCCTGCCGAACTTAAAACTTTTGACTGTGATGTAATATTGATTTCCAATCAAAAAATTATGTACTTTTGGGATTTTTTGGAAAGAAGTTTGCTTAAAGGTTCAAAAAATCAGTATGTACCTGTAAAACCGTTATTACAATTCTCATATTTTGAATACTTTATAATGCTTATGACTCACAAAATTTAAGCATTTTTAACGAAATACATTCGGTCCTATTTCGGTATCAGGGCAATTGTCTCTGATATAGTTTTTGACATCATTAAATATTTCCTGATTTTTGTTTTTTATAGTAAGCAGAATGTAATCAGGCTTGTTGTATTTAATATCATCAGGTCCGAAAACAGTATAGCCGCCCCATTTGGTACCTCTTCGTTTAGGGTTTTTATCGATAATGCCCGTAATATTAGGGTAACAAATTTTATATTTTTTTATAAACTCGTCTAAAAACAGGCTGGCTCCCCACAACATAACCTTTTTGTTTTGTTTATTCAGACTGCGTAATCTGAAATAAAGTTTTAACTCCGAAATGATTGGTAATTGGTTTAAAAATCCGGCGAGGAATTTTCCCATACTGCCTGCAAACCCCTTTCTTCTTTCTAAGGACAAATGGGCACATTCAGACAGAGTGCTGATATCAGTACGTTTTAGTATTGATAATATCATCTGAAAAGCAGATATTTGGGGACCTGCAATTTTATTTCCTTCTTTTCCGATTTTCATAAACGGGATATCACCCAGAATTGCTGCTGTGTCAGGCTCAATTTTTGTCGTAATATAATCAAAATAATAGTAACAAAACTCAACATTATTAATGTGACTGCGAACTTTTATTATATTATCGGTAAAATCCGAAATCCCCTGAAGATATTCTTTAAATCCCCATTTATAAAGAGCGTCAGAATAACATTCTTCCAGTATCGGCTTGATTTTGCCGTTTTCCTCTTTTTTATATCCGATTGTTTGTCCGTAAGGAGCTCGGAAAAGTAGTTCCAAATAATAATAATACGGTTTTGTCCTGGTTAGGTATGCACTCTTTTTTGAGAATTCCGTATCAAAAACAGAGTCAGCGGAATAGAAAGAGAAGAAAAACGTATGTAGTTTGCATGGCTTAATCTGATTAATATTACATGCAAGGATGTCATTAGTACGTCCTGTTCCGTTTATATCAACAAGTGCAATTGTGTCCGAACTTAAATCAAACTCTTGCTTAATGTAGTCTAATGTCAAATCCAAAGCGTCTTTATTACAGTCGATTATGTATTTCTTCACTTCGGGATTATTTACCAGTATTGACTGAACTTCCGTTCTTTCCGAATCCGTAAGTACCTTATCAGTATTTTTGTAATGGAAAAATCTTTCATTAAGAACTTCGCAATTAACGTTAAACCTTTTTGCAAGAAAGCTCAATGTCATTTTTTGAACAAATTCCTGCATTATGGATGACACAAATAAGTCGTAACTTTTCTCTCCCGGAATGCGCCAAACCAAACGGGAAGAATAAATATATTTTGTATTTATATCCAGTTTCCTGGCTTTTATAATTGCGTTTGCGATTATTATCGGAATATGTCCGTCTCTTGCAATGAAGTGAAGTGTTTTAAACCCTCTTTTTAATGCTTCATCAATAATATTATTTATATAATTAAACAGCATCGGACCTGCCAGTGAAGCTCCAAACTCGTATTTATCTCTGTTTTTTGAGATTTTATTATTTAATCTGGTGAGTCTTGAAGCTCCGACAAGCAACTGATATTCAGAGTTCTGCGGATATTCCGAAAGAAGCTCTTTTTCATAATGTAATAATTTCGGATAATTAAATAACTTGGAATGTATGCCGAATTTACGGGCATTTTTGTAATCTGATTTTACGTTATCACCAAGGTGTTCCCAATTTTTAAATTTTATTCCTTCCGCTTCATAAACGGTTTTGTATAAACTTCCATCCCATTTTGCAGACTGTTGTTCAGAGGACACATAAATTTTTATATCGTTAAAAACAGAATCAATGTTTGATAATAATTCGTGTAAAGTTTTGCTTGAAAAATACATGTCCGAAATTAAAACAACACGCTCTCCTCTGTTAACAAGTTCTTTAAGCTTATCAATATTTTCATTTATCGGAACAAGATTTTCTTTTTCCGTATCAATTTCCAGTTTTATCAAATATTCTGTTGTCTGTATAGATAAATCAAATTGTTTTCGGATATAGTAATATATTTCTTCAAACAGAATATCAATACTTCTTCCGGATTTATTTGCAGTATCCCTGACAAATCTTTCGGCATCAATTCTTATGTAGTAAAAATTATCTCTCAGTTTTTGGGGAAGTGCGGAATCCGATTGAATCTTTTCCTGAATAAGAGCAAAAATACCCGTTGGAATACCTACACGACGGGATATCAATGTGTCAAAAATATCGAAAGAATACAGGTTCTTTGCTTTTATTAAAGTTTTCATTCCCGGCCCCTTTTTATACAATATAATACAAAAACTTTCAGCCAAGTGCAATAAATGATAATATGTGATGTAAAGATTGTTACGGCAGGTAGTTTTGTTATCAGAACAGTTATGGTATGATTAATACTGGTCATATAAATTGAGAGGGGTTTTATGAGGTTTATTCCAAAGAGCGTATTATCTGTATTAATATGTGCTTTTGTTACGTGCACTTCTTTTGGAGCAGGAGCGGAGGATGTTAAACAAAACATTATAAAACAAGCAAAAGAGATGGGTGTCGAGCCTGCTATTGTTCTCAGTATTGCAAAAGCCGAATCAGGTTTTAGCCAGGAAGCAAGAGGACACGGCGGCCACATAGGCGTATTTCAGCTCTCTCATTCTGCGGCAAAACACATGGGCTTAGACCCGTATAAGTTAGAAGATAATATTAAAGGCGGAATAACATATTATCTAAATATGTACAACAAATTCGGTTCTATGGAGCTTGCCGTTGCGGCGTATAACTCCGGACCCATTGCCGTTCAGCGAAATGACAATAAAATTCCAAAACATTCACAGCCGTTTGTTGACAGAATAATGAGCGATTACAAATATTATAAAAGTCAGGGTTTGTAATTAATTAAATATGACAGCTTTCAGTGCTAATAAAAGTAACAGAACCCCTGCAAATATTTCCAGATATTTTGTCTGCAGGTGTCTCAGCTTTCCGCCTGTATAAAATCCCAGGTTTGAGTTTGCAAAAGTCACCAGACCGATTAAAATAGCAGGCTTTACAATTAAAACCCCACACAGAGATAACGTTATACCGGCAGAAAATGCATCAACAGAAGTTGCTATTCCTATAAGAAAAAGACATTTTAAATCAATGCAAAGTTCTTTTGTTTTTTGCGGCATATTTGCGTCTTTGATAAATTTAAAACCGAGGTATGAAAAAATAAGAAATACTATCAGGTTTGAATACGGTTGTATATAAATTCTTACAAAATTAGTCAGAAAATAACCTATAACAGGCATTAACCCCTGAAATATTCCGGTAAACGAGGATAAAAGCAATGCATTTTTTAACCTTTCCTCTTTGAATTTAAGTCCGTACGAAAAAGATACGGCACACGCATCAACGGATAAAGCAAAAGCAAGTATGATTATTGATAAATATGACATTTTGCTTCCTTAATTACACTCATATTAGAATACGTCTGTTTTTATCGGGTTTTTAAATTTTGTAATTGAGCCCTGGAATAACAGTTTAACACTGCCGACAGGTCCGTTTCTGTGTTTTGCAATTATAATTTCTGCTTCACCCTTGTTTGCGGCTTTTTCTGCTTCTTCTTCGTCAGTGTTTGCATTCTTATAATACTCATCACGATAAATAAACATAACAATATCAGCGTCCTGTTCAATAGAACCTGATTCTCTCAGGTCTGAAAGCATAGGACGTTTGTCGGTTCTGCCTTCAACGGCACGTGATAACTGTGAAAGAGCCAAAATAGGAACATTAAGCTCTTTTGCGAGGATTTTGAGACCTCTTGAGATTCCTGAAATCTGCTGCATACGATCTTCTCTTCCGGTGCCTTCAATCAATTGCAGGTAGTCGATAACTATTAAGCCCAGGTCTTTTTCAGCCATAGCAAGACGTCTGCATTTTGCTCTGAGGTCAGTAATTGTACAACCTGCTGTATCATCTATATAGATTTTTGCTTCCGACAGACTGGAAGATGCGGCAGCAAGTTTTTCCCAGTCTTTTGCCTGCATATTTCCGGTTTTAATTCTTTGCGTATCAACTTCTGCTTCCGAACACATAAGACGTTGAGCAAGCTGAGTTTTTGACATTTCTAATGAGAATATGGCAACAGGAACTTTTTCCCTCAATGCAATATTTTGTGCAATGTTAAGAGCGAATGCGGTTTTACCCATTGCAGGACGGGCAGCGAGGATTATTAAATCCGATTTCTGGAGGCCGTTTGTATAGGTGTCCAAATCATAAAAACCTGTGGAAACACCCGTCAGCTGATCTTTGTTGTTAGCACGTTCTTCTATACTTGCATAGACGTTGAAAACGATATCTTTAATCGGAACAACAGATTTTGATGCTTTCTGTGATGCGATATCAAAAATGAGTTTTTCTGCTTGTTCCAGAGATTCTTCAATAGGATTAACATCGTAACCGGAAGAAACAATTTCAGAACCTGCGTTAATCAATGAACGTTTTATGGCTTTTTCCTGAACAATTTTTGCATAGTATTCTACGTTTGCGGTAGTTATTGTATTATAGCTTAAATCATTAACAAAAGCTCGTCCGCCGACAAGTTCAAGCTTCTGGTTAACATTAAGTACATCAGAAACGGAAACTATATCAATTTTGTCTTCGCCGTTATAGAGCTGAAGCATTGCTTCATAAACGTATCTGTGGGCAGGTTTATAAAAAGATTCAGGCCTTAAATGCTCTACGATTCTGTTCATACAGGCAGGATTAACCAGAATTGCCCCAAGAATGGCTTCTTCAGCCTCAATATTTTGAGGCATTAGTTGTGATAAATCTTCTGCTGTTTGTTTCTTTTTGCTTGCGTATGATGTTGACATAATTTGTTCCTATCTCAGCTATTTATATCTGATATTCTAAGATTATCAATAACGGTAATTATAATCAACAATTTATTACGGCGAGTTAAGGTAAATTTTTGTAAAACTTTCCGGTCTTATGCATGGTATAATTTTTATATGAATATTTTGGTAACAGGTGCAACAAGAGGAATAGGAAAAGCAATAGCCCAAAATCTTGAAGGACGGATTTTTGCTGTGGGGAGAAATAAAGAGCTGCTTAAATCATATTCCGATTATTTTGTTTGTGACCTCGCAGACGAAAACCAACTTGAAAATCTGGGTAAATACATTGAAAGAAATAATATAGAAGTGCTGATAAATAATGCCGGTGAATATATTTATTCACCCATTGAAGCAACCGAATACAAAGAACTGGAACATATAATAAAAGTTAATCTGGAAGCTCCGCTTTACCTTATATCAAAAGTTGTTCCTAATATGAAAAAGAATAAATGGGGCAGAATAGTTAATATCGGTTCAATAAGCGGTGTTATGGGAGAAGCCTGTGCCGGCTTGTATTCAGCATCAAAGTCGGGACTGATAGGCGGAACAAAAGCACTTGCTTTGGAACTTGCAGAATACGGGATAACCGTTAATACAATAAATCCGGGCTGGGTTGATACGGAAATGGGAAACAGTTCTGCAAATGACGGTGACTGGACAAAAGAAGAGGTTATGGAGTGTATCCCTCAAAAACGTTTTGTGACACCGGAAGAAATTGCAGGTATGGTTAAATACCTTATATCAGAAGAAGCAAAAGGTGTTACCGGACAGTCAATTAATCTCTGTGCAGGTCTGAGTGTAGGTTTTTAGGTGTCCGGTATGTCGTTATTCAAGTTGTTTCTGATATTTGTTAAAATAGGCGCAATACTTCTTGGCGGCGGATATGTAATTCTTCCGATTATGCAAAATGAATTTGCGGAAAAACGCAGTTTTTTATCAAAAGATGAGCTGGTAAATTATTATGCCATATCCCAGTCGCTTCCCGGGATTGTTGCCGCTAATATTTCAATGTTTGTAGGGTATAAACTTATGGGAAAAACAGGGGCTCTTGCGGCAATGCTGGGAATAATTTTTGTTCCGTTCTGGTGTATAGTTCTGCTGGCATCTGTTTTGGAGGTTTTTATCAACAACGTGCATCTGCTCGGCGTAATGTGGGGTATCGGTGTTGCGGTTATAGCTCTTATACTGCTTACAACAAGGGAATTGTGGCAAAACTCAAAACGAGATATGTTTTTTTATTTGATATTCCTTCTGTCGTTAATGTCACTTCTCGTTTTTAAACTTTCACCCGTTCAGACTATAATTCTTTTCTCGGTTATCGGTGTTATTATTAAAACAAAGCCGGGGGTGCATAAATGATATATCTCCTGCTGGTTTATGAGTTTTTGAAAATAGGTTTATTCTCCTTTGGCGGCGGATATGCAACTATTCCGTTTTTATACCAAATATCGGAAACGTATGGCTGGTACACACTAAAAGAACTTACCGGCATGGTTGCTGTTGCGTCAATTACTCCCGGTCCTGTCGGTATAAATGTTGCAACATACGCCGGATTAAAGACTTCCGGGATATTGGGTTCAGTTTTTGCAACAGTATCTGAGATGCTTCCTTCTTTTATTCTTGTAATTATAGTTTCAAAAATTTTGCATAAATTCCGTGAAAATATTTTGATTAAATCCGTAATAGAAACTCTTAAACCTATAAGCTGCGCACTTTTAGTTTCTGTATCAATAGGACTTCTTCAATCGCAGATAACGGATATTAAAGCAATGATACTTCTTGCCGTTTTGATTTTAACGAGCCTGAAAACAAAGAAAACGCCGTTGTTCTATATGGTTATTGCAGGATGTGTCGGGGTTGTTATCAGTTTTATGTAAAGTTAAAATTATTCCGTAATTTTTTCTTCTTTTAGTTTATCTTTAAATTTATTTTTTTCTTTCATAACAATTTTTAGTTCTACACGTCTGCTTTTTGCGTAGTCCTCTTTATTGTTGGTATAAATCGGATTAGAATAGCTTGCTCCTTCAACTATTACAATTTTATGCAGCTTATCTCCGTTGTTTTTGTTGTACGGAGTGTTTATCATATAATTGGCAACTGCGTATGCACGTTTCAGGCTCAGTTCCATATTTTTCATATACTGCTCATCCCGGGAATATTCTCCTTTGAATGTCTGAGAATCGGTATGACCTTGTATAATGATTTTATCAATGTTTTCGTTCAGGTATTCGTTTGAGAAAAGTGAATCAAGATATGCCGGAGCAAATTTAGACAAATAGTTTTTGCCCTTTTGTGACAGCTCGTAGCTGTTTAACTCAAACAGCTCCAGATCAGATATTTTAACCACACCGGTTATTCCGTTTATAGCAGCATCAATATTTTGTTTTTTCAGAGTTTCTTCTAGAGCCTGTGCCGCTTTTTGTTGTTCAGCGGTTCGTTCTATTTTTTCCGAAAAACTTGTCATATAGGTATAGAAAAACAGGATAATGAATACGAGTACCAATGCTGTCATTAAGTCAGTCATTGTTACCCAGAAAATATTGTTTTCGGAATTATCCTCTTTTTTTAAGTTTATACGCATAACAAATCCTTTATAAGAGTTAGAAGAGCTTATCTACAACGTCGCCGCCGTTATTTTTACCCAAAAATTCGTTGAGCTTATTAAGGCTGTATAAAATATTTTCCAGATAAGGAGTTGTCGTTTCGCTTATTGTTGCAGACATTGCTTTGGCAAAATCTTCCGGAAGCGCTTTTAGCAGTTTTTCACTTGCATTACCCTGAAGCTTGTATTCTTTTACAAGGTCTATTAAAAATTTTTCGCTTGTAACTACATCAAAGAGTCTTACAAACTCCTGTTGAATCAGCAGATAATAATTTTTACACATACGGTTATACAGGATTTTTTCAATAAGCATAAACAGTAAAGAAAGACCGACTGCAAAAACGGAACAGAGTGCCGCTATCTGTATGTTAGCGATTAAACCGTTCAGAGAAGTTGCAACGTTAACGTCTTCCGCGAAGTTTATGTCTTTAAAGGCCATAGCCATTTTCAGGAATGTGAAAAACGGACCTAAACCTGTTATTATTGTAGGCATTGCTTGAATAAATTTGTGGTTTATCTTTGAAGAAACCAGAGTTTCTTCATTGAAAAAATACGGAGCATCAATTGTTAAAAAGATGTCTGATATAGGCTCTGTTGTGTTTTTGGAGCTTTGTGCCGATAAATAAAATTTATCGGGAAAAATCAGTGCTTTCTTAAAATCTTCCCACAGAACAGATGTATAAGAGTTTGATGTCATATATGAATCAAGCTGTTTAAAACGGTATGAGATTTCTTTTTTGTCTATGTTGTGTAAAGTGTCTTTAATAGCTTTAAGATTAGATTGAACTTTTGAGTAATTTTTAAGTGTAATGAATATAAAACATAAAAATGCAGATATGATTATCAGGATTGCAGGTTCCGTAAAAATTGAAATAAGTGACATAATTACCCTCCTTATAAAGTATAGCATAATGTTTAATATTAGACTATAATTTTTAATATGGAATGTCCGAAGTGCCATAAAATAATCTCAGATAACGCAACAGCATGTCCGCACTGTCATAAAGTACTGACTTTGATTTGTCCTAATTGTCATTCTTTGAGTAAAAATGCCGTGTGTGAAAAATGCGGATATCTGATACTTGAAAAGTGTGCAAAATGCGGAAAACTTGTACCCACAAAAACAGAAGAATGTAAGTGCGGTTTAAGTGTAAAAAAGAGTATTGCCTGTAACGAATGCGAAACGGATGAGTTTGCTTCGCTAACAATTAATTTCGGTTCATTGAGGGCTATCAGGGGGTTGTTGTCTTCGCAGGAGCTTTATGCAAAATTTCTGGTAAAACTTAAAAACCTTATGCAGACTCAGCTTAAAGGACTTGAAGGTCTGGTTGTTCTTTACGGTGATTCTTATGTAATAAACCTGAACAAAGAACTTTCTTTTTCTTCTTCGGTAAATAAGGCAATAAGACTTGCTTTGAAAATCCTTAATGCGTTTTCCGGACTTAATATAAGAATGCAGGAAGAACTGGGCTGTCCTTTAAAGGTTAGTATTATTATTCAGAGAAAAGAGGCGGAAAATCTGCTTGAAAACAAATCTCTGGAAAATAACGTAAAACCTCTTATGCTCAAAAAGAACGACAAAAAGTATATAAGAGGAATGGAAGTTATACTTGACCAGTATTCTCAGGATAGTATTGCAAAAGATTATAAAACGGATTCGCTGTATTCACTTGAATCTGACGGAGTAACCGTAATGTATTACGAACTTTTGCTGGAGAACTATATTCTTCCTCCGAGTGTTACGGAAGATGCTCCCGTTGAGATAAAACAAAAAACGGATATTAAGGCAGAATCGATTAAAAATGATATCTTCGGATTTAATGTTTTTGATATAAAAGCTAAGTGTAAGTTTGAGAAATGTTATTCGGGCGAGCTTGTTAACAAGTTAAGACCGGAAAATAAAATTATTACACTTAAATCGGACAAAGAACTTCAGATAAAAACTTCTGATATAGTAAAAATGTATAAAGATGCAGGGTACACTCCTCTGTATGTTTCATGCAGCGAGGATTTGTGTTACGAACCCTGGGGATTTTTTGAAAAAATATTTAAACAATACTTCGGATTTTCTGTAACAAACGGTTTAATCAGCCCCAATCAGGATTGTAAGAATTTTGGTAATATCAGAAATCTTATTCTCGGAATGCCGGCAAAAGCAAGTACTCCGGAAGATGCAAGATTTGCACATATGGAGTTGTTTGTTCGGTTCTTAACTTCATTAAAGCAAACCGTTATTATTGTTGACGGTTTTGAAAATATTGATGACACTTCGTTGCAAACTCTGGAACTGTTTTTTGACAAATTCAAAAAGGTAAATCCGAACTTTGTGTTTATTACCGATATGTCAACTACGGTTCATTCAAAAATTAAGGGTTTGCTCAGAACACCGCTTTATACGGAAATTACGCTGCTAAAAAATAATATAGCAACCTTTTTATCCGAACTGAAAGAAGATGCAACTGATTTTATCCAGTCATTCTATTATGAAAAAATAAAAGATAATTTTAACGGTTCTAAGCTGTATTTTGACTTTGCGCTTAAATACCTGCTTGAAAAAGAAGTTCTTGTAAGTATTGAGGATAAACTCATCATAAGAAACAGCAGTTCGGTTCTTCTGCCGAAAAAACTCGAACAGCTCATAAAAATCCGCCTTAAAATGCTGGGCAAAAAACAGGATGCATCAATGATACTTGCTTATTCAATATTTTTGGGCGAAAGACTTGATTTTAAAACTCTGGAAATAATCGGAGTGAAAAATATTCCGGAAAATGCCAAATTGCTTGAAGATTGCGGATTTGCATTTACAGACGATACCTCCGTATATATAAACAATTATTCTTTTATTTGTCCGGTTCTTATTTCTTCACTTAAAAAAGAAGTTACTGAGATGCTGGCAAAAAATATTACGGGAAAACTCGGGAAACTCACGGATAATACAACATTAGTCAAGCTGATGGATGAGATGTCTGTGTATAAAGAAGAATACCTGCTTCTCTGGAAAAACTCTCAGTATTCAATTCTGACGGGAGACTATGATGCATATCTTAAAAACAGCCTGGGATTTTTGTCTATTATAGACAAAATAAAAGATAATATTTCAGCTGAAGATATAGAAAAGAATAAAAAAGAAGTCTTTCAGAATATACTGTTGAGTTTGTATAACTATTCTCCTGCAAAGATATATTCTATTGAAAACATATTATTGATGGATGCAATTCATCAAAATGATGATGAAAAAATTGTTAAGCTATCAAACCTTATGCTTCAGGGAGCTTTGATTTCGTCAAATTATACAGACGCGCAGTCTTTGCTTCATAACATACTTGAACGACTGGAACATCCGGAACTCATTGTAGACGGAGTTCTGAATACGAAATTTCTGCTGCTTTCACTTATTAACATTGAGATACTGTTCAATATCGGTGAATATAGAGATTGTATAGAGATAGGCGAAAAACTTCTGGGAGTTTTAAGTTCCGACAATCTGTCATCTGTGAAACCTGATAATTTTTCGCTTAATTTATTTGTAAATCACCTGCTTGATACCTTTAAGCTGGTTGGTTTGGCAAAACTTTATACTCTGGATAATGACTTAGATAAATTCTATGAATCAATAAAACAGGTGTTTAAGGAAGATTTGCCGGAAAAGAATTGTATAGAGTCTGTAAAAGATTTTCTTGCCGGTAAAAAGTATGTTCCTTCTAAAATAGAAGAAGAAAATCCTTTTTCAAAGGTTGTGTTCCTGATATTACAGGAGCTGTCCGATATCGGAAAAGACTATAAAACTTTTGCTCTGAATATATATCAGGCAAAACTTCTTGCCGCAGATATTCATCAAACCAGACTTGAGTATGCGTGTGATTTGCTTATCGCTTATGCGTACGCAAAAATCGGCATTATCAGCAAGGCATATTATATATACAATGATATAATTGAACGTTCCGAAAACTCTGCAATTTTCAGTACGACAGTTCTGGCAAATTACTTTATGGCACTTACAAAAATCGATTCCGGCGAAGTTGATGAAGCGTTGATGTTAATAAGTGAAATGCTGGATTTAATTCAAAAACACAAAAATCAGTCCAAACTGTTCTTTGCAATGTTTGAAAAACTATATATAGATACAATGAGAAATAATGACAGACCGTTTAATATCTCAAACGAATGTCAAAAACTTAAAAGTGTGGCGGAAAACGGCGAACTGGCACGTATATTTAAAGCCGAAGAACTTGTTATTGAACAGACGACAGAAATAGAAGCATCTGAGAATATTTCGGAGGGCATTTTATCAGAAGAAAACGCAGAAAACGAGTATGATGACCTTGCAGGCATGGTGCCGGATTCTGATGATGAAGATTACAAAACAGAGCCTCATAAATAATCAGAATAACAAAATGTGAACCGCACAGTCCGGTTCACATTATAACTTGTTTATAAGCCTTTTTTAGCTTAACGTGTACTTTTACCTCTATTATTTACCCCTTGCCTCTTTTTTCACAGAGGGTAGGAATACCTATAAGTGCGAGATAAAATACACATCCGAATAAAACTAAATTCAATACTTCCATTTTTAATGCTCCTTTCCGGTGGCTTCTTCAAACTTTTCAGGGATTTTTCATGCCTGAAAAGCACCCCTACATATTTTTCATTCCACGCAAAAGTTGTTTAATAACAACCGGAATGAAAACCGTTACAAAACTTAATAATTCATGTTAACTTTAACTTTGATTTAGTGTATTATCATGTTAGGAGGCTTTAATTGAGTCAGGGTTACGAAAACTTTAATAATACGGAAACATCATTCAGAAAATCTGCACTGATACAGGAGAGAATAGGGCTTGTGTCTACGCATATGTACAAGCAGTTCCTGGATTACCAGCACGCGACTCTTAATACTACGGAGATTTTTGCGGAAATGATAGAAAACCTCAAAACAATAGCTGATTCTCTGAAACAGTCTTTTGCTTCAAGAGGTATTACAGCGCAGAACATATCAGTTGAGCATGACAAGGATAAAAGTGTTGTTATAATTAATATTCTATGGCATACAATAAGCCTTACTACCAGGTGTAACTTTGAACCCCAGGCTCTCGACAGAGGAACAAATGCTCCTCCTATGTTTTCAGGTCGTATAATGGCAATTAACGGTAATTATAATGAACTTACCGAGGGCAGAAAAACCAGAAATGAAATTATGGAAATACTGCTTGAAAAAGAGGTTGCATCGTTATTTGTTCCTGCTGATAAGTCTCAGAATTCAATTTTTAAAATAACTCACCTTCCTAACAGAGAGTTTTTCCTTAACAGCACGGATGCACCAAGAGAATTTGTTTTGAAAATTATTGAAACGGTATGCGGCGGCGGAGTTTATCACGAAGAAGGTAAACGAAAGAGTTTTAATATATAATTTCACCTGTTAAATATTTTTACAATATTTGCGTAATTGTATTGATTTATTGTGTTTTTTATGTTTATTTATTATTGAGCGGGTATCCTCTTTCAACCCGTGTCAAGTTAGAGGTAACGGCTGAACCTCAATTACACTGGACCATAATAAAAAAAAGAAGGAATTTAACATGTTAAAAATCAGATTAAAAAGATTAGGTGCAAAGAAAGCTCCTACATACAGAGTTATTGTAATCAACTCAACTACAAAAAGAGAAGGCAGACCGATTGAAGAACTCGGTTACTACAATCCTAAGACAAAAGATATGAAGTTAAACAAAGCATCTGCTGAAGCTTGGATTTCAAAAGGTGCTCAACCGACAGATACAGTTAAATACTTAATTGCTAACTGCAACGAAGACGGTACTTTGAACTATAAAAAATCAGAAACGGTAAAACTTTCTAAGAAAGCTCTTGCTAAGAAAGCTGCCGAAGAAGAAGCTAAGAAGGCAGCTGAAGAAGCTGCAAAAGCTGAAGCAGAAGCTCCTGCAGAGGAAGCAGCTCCTGAAGCTTAGTTCAAAATTATATGTTTATAAAAAGAGGTCATCAATTGATGACCTCTTTTAGTATTATTTTTTCATCTTTAATACAAAATTTTTAGTCCACTCCATTAAATCAGGATATTTGAGGTAGTGATAACCGTGTTCAAACCATTCCGCCTGACTTTTTGAGAGTGTTTTTATGCCGTTTTTTATTTCATAAATAAATACGTACATTCCGGTTCTGTCTGCACCGGCTTTGCAGTGTACGTGTGCTTTTCCTCCGTTCTTTTTTACTTCTTCTACTTCACGCAGAAATCTGTCAATATTTTCTTCTGTCGGCTTTGTTGTTATGGAAGGTATGTTATGGTATTTTATACCTGCCTTTTTGACCTCCGCTTCTTCGTTAAAGTTAACATCAGGCGTGTGCATTGTCCTGAAGTTGAACAGGTCTGTAACACCCTGTTCTCTGAGCCATTTAAAATCCTCTTTTTGAGGCTGGGCAGAGCGTGACAGGTATTTATCAATGACCTGATAGTTTTTTGGTTTTCCAAAAAAATTTATACTTGAGACTGTGATTTTCATAAAAACTCCTATATGGAATAAAAAACGTGTAAAAATTTTATTTGTCCATATTTTTGATAAAGTTTATTGCTTCTTCTTTAGTATTAACTTCTCCGTTAAGTTGTGCTTCATGGAGTTCGTTCATTATGTTTCCGAGCGTTGGAGATTGTTTTAAATTCAGAATCTGCATTACTTCATTACCGTCTAATAATTTGGGAAGTGGTTTTAGAGTCGGTTTTACTTCAAGATAGAACTTCAGTAATTTGTTTAAGCCGTTAATATTATTTTCGGTCATTTCTTTTGTAACAGCTTCGCCTTGTGCTGAAAGCCTGTCTGCTTTGGCTAAAATAATATTATCTATAACGTTATCATTCATTTTTCTTACGTACCGCATCATAATCTTGTTATCCAGATTCGGTGATACTATTACATTTGAGGGGTAAATATGGTATCTGATTATTTTTGAGATATATTCAATCTGCTTGTTAGAAAATTTTAAATCTTTTAATAATGGTTTTACTATTTTTTCACCTTCAACATCATGCCCGATAAAACGGTGACGCCCTGTTTCTTCGATTGTCCAGGTTGAGGGTTTCCCGATATCGTGCAGGAATCCTGCAAGTTTAAGATGATTTACTCTGGGGTATCCGCCAAAATCCGTTTTGTTAAGATGCTCCAAAATTTCACTGTCGGCAATTTTGTACTGATTTTCTATCTGCTTTACCGTTTCAATAACGTGATGTATCAAATCAAGGTGATGATGTGTATTAGATGGAATTTTTTTGATGTCTTTTACGCATGGAAAAATAATTTCTAAAATTCCTGAGTCAAGCATTTTTAAAAGTGTTTCAGATGTATATTTACCTCCGAATAATTTCATTATTTCATCATGGACACGTTCTTTTGCAGGTAAATGTAATAAATCCTTATGCTTAATAAGTATGTGTTCCAGCTCTTCATTTACCCCAAAACCTGTTGTTGCCATAAACCTGTATGCACGGAGTATTCTGAGGGGGTCATCAATAAAATTTTCTTCTTTTATTGAGCGAATATGTTTGTTTTTTACATCTTCAATCCCGCCAGTCACATCTATAAACTTGTTTTCTTTTAAGTCATAGGCAATAGCATTTATAGTAAAATCTCTCCTCATCAGGTCTTCTTCTATTGAGTTTCCGCAAAGCTCTGATATGTCGAGGTAATTTTCTTTATCTTTTAAAACAAGGCGGTAAATTTTGTTTTCACTGTCTAATGTGATAAAAGTTGCATCAAGCTGTACTGCAAGTTTTTTTGAGAACTCTTCGGCGCATTTAACAGAGATATCTCGGTCTTTGATTTCGCCTATATTTACCCCCATCAGATAATCACGTACATAACCGCCTACAAGATAGCCTTCATAAATATCTTTTAAAACAAAATCATCCCTGATATTCATAAACGATATCTCCTATAGCAACGGTTACTGCTGTATCAGCTTTTAAAATCAAATCCCCGAGTGAAATAATCGGTAAATTTTTTTGTCTGAATAATTCAAACTCCCTTTGGGAAAAACCGCCTTCAGGACCTATTATGACTAAAATTCCTTCACCTTTTTTTATCGGATTTTTACCCAAATATTGTTTTAAACTCTGTTCCGTAGAGCGTTCGCCAAAAACTATAATCCTGTCAAAATCTTTGTCTAAAATTTCGGTTAAATTTGTAATCCCAAAGCAAGTCGGGATTTTTGCCCTTTCGCATTGTTTAGAAGCTTCATACATTATCTTCTGCCATTTTTCAATTTTAGATTCCGCAATTTCTTTTTTTACTGCGCAATTATCGGTTAAAACAGGGTAGACTCCTCTCGCTCCGAGTTCTGTTGCTTTTTCCATAACGGTTAGTTGCGAATCGCTTCTCAAAGGTGACTGTGCGAGATATAAATCAAACTCCAAATCTCTTTTTGAGGGGTAAAAATTTTTTATCTCACAGATTATTTCACTATTAGTAATATTTGAAATAACAGTTTCATATTGTATTTGCTTGTTATCAATAAGAAGTAATTCCTCTCCAACTCTTGCTCGCAGAGCTCGTGCAATATGACGATAATTTTCTTTGTCGTTAATTATTACCTTATTATCAGTTATATTTTCCTTTTTTATAAAAAAATGCGGCATAAAAAACATCCTTTACTGTATATTATACAATAAAGAATGTTTTATAGATTTAGGGGTAAATATTTACCCTTTACTATTTACACCTTGTTGAAGCCTATCGGTCTTGCTTCCGTTCCGTTTCTTGTTTCAACAAATTTTTCAATAGCTTTGTCAAAATCTTCTTGGAGTATTTTAAAATTACGCTTATCTTTTCCTGTTATAGTTCCGTTTTCCATCTTATCGTGGATTCCTGCTCTGTCGTATCCGATAATGTGAGCTTCGTTTATAACATATCTGATATCGCTGCCGCTTGTTCTTAAGTCATAAAGTTTTTTTATGAGTGCTTCTTTATCAATATTTCTGTCCAATGGTTTTTTCTTTGAATGTATGTCAAAAATCTGCTTTACACCGTTTTGATCCGGAAGTTTAACTTCAATATGTTTGCTTAATCTTCCGGAACGGGTTAACGCTTTATCTAATGACTTAAAATTATTAGTTGCACCGATAACAAACAGGTTATCCTTACTCTGATCCAAATCGCTTATGAGGGTAAGCACCTGGTTAAGTGTTTTATCACCGTGAACATCATTACCGCCCCTTGATTTGCCGATTGCGTCGACTTCATCAATAAATATTATGCTGGGTTGTTTTTCTTTTGCTTCTTCAAAAAGATTTCGCCAGTTTTCTTCAGATTCACCAACCCATTTTGATTCCATCTCCAGTCCGTTAAGACTCACAAAATTTGCATCTGCTTCATTTGCTAAGGCTCTTGCAATATGTGTTTTACCTGTTCCGGGAGGCCCGTATAAAATAAAACCTCTGTTAACGTCAAAACTTTCATACATATCAGGATATTTTAGTGGATAAAGAATACTTCTTTTAAGCTCTTTAATCAGTTCATCCTGTCCGCCAACGTCTTTAAACGTTACTTTGCTTGAAACTTCTTTTGTTTCTCTGGTGAGTTGAGACAACATCTTTTTGTTAATTTTTTCTATTTCTGATTTTTCCATTTTGGTAAAATCAACAGCTTTGCAAAAATTCTTTCTGAATCCGTTTAAATCACATTTTGGGGCAGCTTTTATCTGAACAGGTTCTTTTGCTCCCGGAAGAGCAATTAAATCATCATCAAAAATGTAGTATGTGTCATAAGGAGTTAAATAATCAGTTTTGATTGTTTTAGAATCCATCAGTTTTAACTCAAAATCGTTTAAGTTTATAATCTCTTTGTTCCAGTCTTTATCGGTGAAAAATCCCAGATAACCTCTGTATTTATGCTCCGGAAGGAAAAATACCCGTGAGATGATATTATCAATGTTGTCAATGCTTTTGAGCATTTTGTTTTTTGCTTCGCTTAACTCTTTACCTACAAGAATTAAATCTCCGGGTTCAACTTTTTCAAACATGGAAGCAAGTCTGTCTTCGAGCGGAATTTTTAAAACCATTTCAAGAGAATCTTTTGCGGGAATTCCCTTAAAGTTAATCTGATTGTAATTTTTATTGAGCAGACCTAAATCTGTTATGTTATTATTCTGATTAGCGTGCGATTTTTGATAATTTGTTTTTGTCTGATAGTTTGTAATTGTGTTGTTAATTGGATTTATTCTCATTTGTTACCTCTGTATAAATTGTTTAACACCTGTAAAAAATAAATTTGTTATTTGTTTTTTAAATAATGTTCAAAACTTTTGTCCTCAACTTTATATCCGCAGCCTTCGTGAAGTTTTCCCGGATAACTTATTTTTTTTGCAGGATAATTTCTGCACATTTTCAGCCTTTTATCATAAACAGAACAAAGTCCTTCTTCGGTTACGTATTTGCATGCGAATACCAAATTCCCTTCTTCGTCTTTACCCCTTATATAAAATCTTCTGTATTGGGGAAAGAGAAATTGCATAATTTTGAAATCGGTTGTAGTATATGTATCCCAGGCATACATATAACGGCAGCATTTCCCGCATTTGATACATTCCCCCGTTATTTTATATTCCATTTTTTCAGGTACAAAATATGATAAAAACTCGTTTTTCAAAATTGTCAAAAAACTTAACATTCTGTCTGTGATATATCCCTATAAATATTTATCTGGTAAAATATAGTTAATAATATACTACACCACTTTTACCGTAGTCAAGAAGCAATAAGCATGAACAGGAGTTAATTTATGGGCAGTTATAATGTACCCAGGAACAGAAGAAGAGGGAATAAGGGAAGGGTGTCGGTTGATAATCCGATAGCGAGTCTTTTGCTGTACACATCAGTTTTTTGTATAGGAATAATTCTTGCCGGTTTTTTGGCCCTGAAACTCTATCTTGTTTCACTTCCACCGATAAAGAATTTAAACACTTTAAAACCCAACATAGTAACAACTTTTTGTGCAGGAAACGGAGAAGTTATTAAGACTTTTGCAGCATACACATATTCAAACGTTGAACTGAAAGAAGTTCCTGAACAACTTGTTAAAGCTCTTATTGCAACAGAGGATAAAAATTTCTATAAGCATGAAGGGTATGACTTATTAGGTCTTGCCCGTTCTATGGTTGCCAATGTTCTTGCAGGACACGTTGTCCAGGGAGCAAGCACAATAACCCAGCAGCTTTCAAGAATTCTCTTCCTTTCTAATGAAAAAACATTTACGAGAAAGATTAAAGAACTTCAGGTTGCGGCACAAATAGAAAAAACCATATCAAAAGATAAAATTTTGGAAATGTATCTGAATAACGTATATCTGGGCTCCGGGGCTTATGGTGTAAAAGGTGCTGCAAAAATTTATTTCAACAAGAACCTTAAACAACTGACTCTTCCTGAGATGGCTCTTATTGCAGGATTACCTCAGGCACCTTCTGTTTATTCTCCATATCATAATAAAGATTTGGCTATAAAACGCAGAAATCAGGTTTTGCTCAGAATGTACAAAATGAAATACATTGACAAGAAAACTTATGAAGATGCGAAGAAAGCACCGCTTGTACTTTCGACAATGCCTATAATGTATGCAACAAACAAAGCTCCTTATTTTTGTGATTATGTTATGAAGGAACTGCAAAAACTCGGATTTTCTGAGGACGAAATTGTTAACGGTGGTTTAAAAGTTGTAACAACACTTGATTATAATGCACAATTAAAGGCAAATGAAGCAATTCTTTCCAACCTTAGAGCCTGGGGAATGACAAAGGATAAAAATCAGGCGGCAGTATTTTCTTTCAGTCCTGTTGATGGCAGAATACTTGTTTATGCAGGCGGAAAGGATTATACAAAGAGTCAATATGACAGAGTTTCTCAATCTCAAAGACCGTCAGGTTCTGCATTCAAACCGTTTATATATACAGCTGCCGTTGAAAAAGGCTTATCTCCAAATGATATGATAGAAGATTTGCCTGTTAAAATCGGGAACTGGACTCCGAGAAATTATGGCAACAAATACAGAGGAAAAATCCCTGTATATACGGCATTAATGGTATCTTCAAATGTATGTGCGGCAAGGGTTATGGACTCAATTGGCGTAAGACCTGTTATACAGCTTGCAAGAGTAATGGGTATATCTACTCCTATACCTTATGATTATACAATTGCACTGGGGTCAAACAGTGTAAAATTATTTGAAATGACAAGAGCATTCGGCGTATTTGCAAACGGCGGATACAAAGTTGAACCGTATGCAATAGAAAGAGTTGAATCCTCAAGAGGAACTATTTTATACGAATCAAGAAAAGCAAGAACGAGCAAAGTTCTTAATATAAATACTGCCGCAACAATGACTGCAATTATGAAAACGGTTATTACAAACGGTACCGGGCGTGCTGCTGATATCGGAAAACCTGCGGCAGGTAAAACGGGAACGACTGATGACAGCAAGGATGCATACTTTATAGGATATACTCCGGATGTTGTAACCGGAGTCTGGGTCGGGAATGACGATAATTCTCAAATGGGCGGTGTTACCGGTGGTACAATACCTGCAAAAATTTGGCATGATGTTATGGTCGTTGCAACTCAGCCATACGGAAAGGCAGATTTTGAGTATCCGGAGATTGTTTTAAACCCGTTCAGAGCATCAAGTATTACGGTAATCAAACCCGGCGAATATAAAAAGAATGACGATGAGGACTCGGGAAAAGATAAAGATAAGGCAAATGAATCTGATTTTAATACTGTTGAAACCGGCGAAAAAACAAATGCGCCGATCCCGGCTGTGGTAAAACCATTTCCTCTCAAAATGGAGAAGATAACACCAAAGCAGAGCGTACCGACAATAGACGTTCCGATAGAAAAAATCGAGCCTAAAAATAATTATGCCCCCATACCGTCAGCAAGTGCTCCTGTTGGTCAATAATGAAACAGAGAAAAGGAATAAAAAATGCAAAATGACGAAATACAAATAACGACCGGTGAAAATCCAAGTCAGACAGCTGTTTTTGAACTGAATGACAAAACTATAGATTATGAAACAAGCAAAAATTTAACGTATTCTGACATCATAACTCTTTATAAAGGGTTGAATGTAATCAGTGAATTTTATGATGTATTAGGCGCTGCAACAGTTACCCCAACAGGAATTTGTGCTGTATCGTTAGGCAAAACCCTGGAAGAAGCAGTTACTAATGTAATGGATTCAAATCCGATAGATTTTATGTCATCTACAATTCTGTTAACAAATGAAGTTGACAGCGATTTGGCAAAACTGCTCAAAGAAACTCATATTGTTGCCGCACCGAAATTTACAAAAAATGCAATAGAGTATTTTGACACACACGATGTTTGTTATGTTACGGTAAAGACTCCGTTAAAAGATTATAAAAAATATTTATCCAATGAGGTTTTGGTTACGCCATTGGGAACATTGACCCAGGCTCCGAATCTTAGTGAACTGGATAAAGACTGTTTTAAAGTTGTTACAAAAATAAAACCTACGGTAGAACAGGTTGAAGATGCGGTTTTTGCCTGGAAGGTTGCAAAACACGTTTCTTCAAGAGCAATCGTTATTGCCAAAGATTTGAAAACAACTGCAATTTCTCAGAGTCTGCAGTCTGCTTCAATGGAATATGCACTTGATTATTCCTGCGACAGGTCAAAAGAAGCCGTTCTTGCTTCTGATACAAATATAACTCTGCACGATCTTAATGTTGCAGCTCAGGGAAGAATATCACTTTTAATACTTCCTTCTGCCTCAAAAGAGATTGTCGATAATGCCGATAAATTAAATATGGCAGTAATAACAACAGGTTTTACAAATATTTTGTATTAAGACAAGTTAAGTAAAAATATCTCTGTTTTTTTTATTTGTATATTTGTGGTAAGATATTTGTATATAATTGCTGTGGAGCCGTTAGGTGAAAAATTTATCGTTATTATATAAAAATTTAATAACATTTGCTTTGGTGTTGTCTGCCCTAACAATACCTTCTTTGAATTGCTCTGCGGCAGAAGAAACGGCAATTAATGAAACGGATTACATAGAAGAATCTGCCTATGACTCAAACACAGCATATATAAGTGACATAGAAATTTTAGGTTCAAATATTATAAAACCGGATTATATCTTATCAAAAATGAAGTTGAAAAAAGGTGCTTTGTATGATAAAGATTTAATGCAGCAGGACCTTAAAACCATATACAAACTGGGATATTTTACGGAAAGAATGAAGGCTGTTCCGGCAAAGAATTCTAACGGTACAATATCTTTGAAAATTATTGTGGAAGAAAATATACCTATAACTGATTTCACCGTGGAAGGGAATACCGTAGTTTCATCTGAGGAGATTATGCAGTACCTTCTTCCGCTTAAAGGCAAGCCCCAAAACATAGCAGCAATTAATTACGCGATGGAACAAATTAACCAGTGTTATTACAACAAAGGTTATATTTTATCAAAGATTGATTCCATTTACGATGACCCCGACGGCACGCTGAATTTAAGCATTACGGAAGGTAAAATAAACTCCATATCAATCAAAGGTAATGAGAAAACAAAGGAATACGTAATTGAACGTAACATTATGACGGAGCCCGGAACTGTTTATAACGAAAACCAAATGAAACAGGATTTGGTAAGACTATATTCAACTCAGGCTTTTAAAGATGTAAACCGTTCAATTGAAGCTTCTCCGGATGACCCTGATAAATACGATATTACAATTGAACTGAAGGAACAGAGAACAGCTTCCGTTTCAATAGGCGGCGGTCTTGATTCTGCAACAGGTGTATTTGGTTCGTTGGGTATTTCTGATAACAACTTCAGAGGCAGAAACCAGCGGGTATCCGTTTCGGGTATGGTAGGTTCCGGTGTATTAATGAGCGACTCGTCTATAATGCACAAGGTTAACTATCAGGGAGAAATCAGTTTCTTTGAACCTCATTTCTTGAATGCCGATAACTCTCTTATGAGTAAGATTTACTACAGAGATTTAGGCAGTTACACAGTTCCGCTTGCAATGGAAAGGCGTATAGGTATTGAAAATACGATTGCGCATCGTTTGAAAACAAATAAAAGGATGTCATCTACTTTAACGGTTGGCGGAGAGTATGTAAATCTGCGTGAGGGTGATTACGGTAAAATATCAAATTTGTATGCATCTCACGGGCTTAATATTGCTGATCGTGCAAAAGAACTTAACGGCGGATTCTTCCTGAAAATAGCTCCGGGTTTATCTTATGATTCCAGAGATTCAGCAATTAATCCCCGTCACGGTGTAGTTGCTTCTGTCAGATACGAAGAGTCATTCGGGCTCAGCCAGTTTAACCAGACAAATGGTCGTTTGACAGGTATGGCTAAAAAGTATATTCCGGTTGCGAAGAAGTCTTCTTTGACCTTTACCGGACGAGGCGGTTTGAGGGTACATGGCGGAGAGAATACACCTGAATATATGGCATATCGTTTAGGTGGTCCTTACACGATAAGAGGGTATAAAGTTAACGGTGTTGGTACGGGTACATCATTCATAATGGGTTCAGCAGAACTTGCAACTCCTATACCATTCTCAGACAGATTAAAACTTGCATTTCTGCAAAACCTGAGAATAACATTCTGGGTTGATGCAGGTACGGTATTCAATCCTACGAACTCAAGTATTATATATGACAGACCCGGACACGCAATTACGGCAGGTGTCGGCTTGAAACTTAATATGCCGGGTGTCGGACCTCTGTCTGTTGACTATGGTATTCCGCTTACAAATCCGGGACCAAACGGAAACAGGCACGGTTACTTTACGTTTGGTGTAGGCGATATGATGTACTAATACAAAACAAAAAGCACACAAAAATCGTTAAATAAATGATTAAATAATGAAAGGAGTAATAATATGAAGGGTATTAAATTAGGTTTGGTTGCGATGGCTATTGTTGCAATGACCGGTATCGCAAATGCAGGTGGAATCGGTTATATTGACTATGCAAAAGTTATCGATAACTATGATTATGCAAAACAGGTAACAAAAGAAGTTGATGCAAAAGGTTTAGAAATGCAGCAATTCCTTGTAGATAAAGAAAAAGAATATAAAAGCCTTGATACACCTCTAAAAAAACAAACATTTGAAGACAGGGTATCTCAGGAGTTTAAAACAAAAGAAGCTGCATATATCGCTCTGAGAGAAAAAAGAGAAAAAGAAGTTTATGACAGAATTCAAAACGCTGCAAAATCAGTTATGGTAGAACAAAAACTCGATGCTATTATGGACGTAAGAGGTGTTTTTGTAGGCGGTCTTGATATTACAGACAACGTTATACAAAAACTTAAAGCTACAAAATAATATGCCGGTATCAGCTTGTATTATGCAGAAAGGTTTCGTATGTACAATAAAAAAATGCAATATGTTATAAAATCAGTTCCTACAGATGACAAACAGGCATTGGAGGATTTGCTTAATCAAATGTCTGATGAAGGCTGGGATTTATATACTATGCATGAAGTTGAAACGGAGTCCTCTTATGATTTTAACTGTATATTTATGCGTCAAAAGCAGGAAGAGGAAAAAACAGACCTTGATGACATTGTTAATATAACAAGCTTTAAATACCGAATGGAAAAAATGCTTGCAGCTCCGTCAAGTCCGTATGCTTCCTGTAAAGAGATTCAGCTGAAAATCTCAAACCAGAAAGAACGTATCAGAAAAATCAAATCACAGCTTGAAAGCGACAATTTATCACCAAAGGAAAAAAATCAGCTTAATACCCAAATGTCAGATGAACTCAGACAGCTGGAAAGTTTAAAGCAATCTTTGGTTAGTGAAATATCTCCCGATACTATGTTTGCAACAATAAAAGAAGAAAAATTTGTTGTAAATCTCTCGGAAGAAATACTTGAAGTTATTTCAATGGAAGCTAATGATAATCTTCTTGCGGAAACGGTTAAAATCCGTCAAAAACTTGCTGATTCTCTCGGGTATGTAATACCTCACGTTATTTTTCATAACAGCGATGAGCTTAACCAAAATGAGTTTAGTATTAAAATTCATGATATTGAACTTTTCAGAACTGTCGTGTTCCCGGGATATGTTGCGTATTATAAAGAAGATTTGAAAGGGTATAAGAGGACGGAAGACGATATTGTTCTCACAGATGAAATTACCGGCAAAAAGCTTATATGGATACCTCAGGAAAAAGTTAAAGATTTCTGGCTTCACGGTTTGACCGCTGTCGAGTATATCGGACACGCTATTGAAACTATCGCAGTAGAAGAAGTTTCGGATATAATGGATTATAATGATGTTAACAAATATGTGGAAAAAGTTTTGGAAACAAACTCCTTCCTTGTTGATAACATTCTTCCGGATTTTCTTACGGCGTCTGATTTAAAATATTTACTTACTTGTTTAATAAGAGAACGTGTGTCGGTTAAGAATATAGTTTATATCTTTGAAAAGATAAATGACTACGCAGGTGAACCTACAAAAGAAGATTTGCTTGATAAAGTCAGACTGGCACTTTCAAAACATATCATAAAAGACCTGGCGGTTGACGGTGAGCTAAGAGTTATTGAGTTCTCTGATGAAACGCTCGAAAAGATTTATGCATTCTTTGGCGAAGACGAAGAAGAAGGGATTGTTCGTATTGAGGCAAAAGATGTGGAAGCTATTGCAGACAGTATAAACAAATTTGCAAAATCTAAAAAAATCACTCAGCCAATAATTGTTGCTCCGATGGATATAAGACATATGATATTTGTAATCTTATCTGAGTTTGTTCCTGATTTAACCGTTCTTGCTCACGAAGAACTTGTATCCGAATGTGATATTAAGTTCATTGGCAAAATTTAGCTGTATTTGTTAATATTTATTAATTCATAGTTGCTTTTTTGTTATATTTTGTATATCATTTTTTCAATAAATCAATTATCAACAACAACTATTGTATTTGGAGGTATGTAGTATGAAGTTATTGCCTATTGGCAGGTTTAGTTCAAAACCTGTATTTTCGGGTTATACAGTAGAAGACAGTACACCTTACGGTTATCCCAGAACACATCTTGATGCGGCATTGAGAACTAACAAACGTTATGAAAAGACGCTTGGAACTTTTCATGATGATGCTAAAAATAAAATTTACTATGCCGATCCGCTGGAAAGTATTGATGACGGATTGAGAGAAAAAGTGGATTACATTTTTTATGATGATGAGCCGGCTTTTCCTGATATAAATAATGAAGTAAGCAAAGCATACTTTAATGAACCCAAACCATACAGTACTTGGAAAATTGATACATATAAAAAATCTATTGATGATTATAAACAGTATTTTTACAGAATGGAAATGGCTGATAGCAAGTTTGTAGGACTTTATACTGATAAACTGTATAATAATGTTGATGTAAATGATTCTAAAGAAAAAATTGATTATTATAATGCAAGGATTGCTGACTCAAAATATAATCAGGAAACTGCTGCCGGTTGTATTGGATTCTTGGAAGAAGCAAGCGGTAAAATTGATTACAAAAATAACGTAGGGATAAAAGTTGCAAGTTTGAGTTATGAAATAAAACAACGCAGCGAAGAGCTTCCCAAAGCAGAAAAGGAACTTGAGCAAAGAATGCAATTAGAAAATATTTTATCCAAACGTTTGAATAACCTGGAAAAACGAAAAAAAGCATACCTTGAACAGTTGCAACTGGTTAAAGAAGCTCAGGCAGAAACTCTTTCCGGAATAAATGCCACGCAGGAAGCTCTGAATTATAATAAAGAATATTTACCAAAATTTGGTTCTTTTTTCTCATATACAGATTTTTTAGCATTACCGCTGGCTGAAGAAGGATATAAGAATGCAAACTTAAGATTAAAAATAGATAGCGGAAAAGAAGAAAAAGAGCAAACTTTTATAAATTCCCAGCTTGAGGATATTAAAAAATCCATCGAAAAATATACAGTTCAAAAAGCAGAAAACAAAGTGTTTTTGAAAAAAATAACAGATTACAAAGAGCAGCTTCCGAAGATTATAGCGGATTTAAAAACGGAGTTAAATCAGAAAAGTGAAGAATATAAAAAACTGCAGGCGGAGTTAATTCCTTATTTTGATAAACTGAAAAATTACTTTTATAGTCGCGGTCTGAGACAAGTAAAATACTAAGGAGTTTTAATATGAAAATTCAAGCAATAACCAATACTGATTTTAAAGGCTTATATACAGATAAATCTGCACAGAACAGAGGAAATTGGAAAATTGAATACCAGCCATACAGTTGGGAAAAACTTAATACGTACAAATTTGGTACGGCATCACAGGAAGAATGGAATATTCTGGCGAACAGTCTTCCTGATAATGAAAAACATTTCACGGAAACGAAACCGCGCAAATATGATTGGTATCCAAAAGAAGGCAGGGAATCATGCAGAGATATTTTAGGTACTGAGTTTTACTACCATGACTTTGAAACAAAAAAAATGCGTAATGTGATTGACCATAAAGAGGCATTAAACCTGGAAGATTCTTTGAATGTTCTAAACAGAAAACTCGCAAGATTTCTTGATTTGAAAGAAGAAGAAATGAAATCTTTGGAAGATATCTTTACGAGCGACAAAGAAATTATCAATAAACATTCCGCAGATTTTGACCATTATTCAAGCGATTATGATGATAGTTTTCTTTCAAGGACAAACGATAAGAAATACAATAAACAAAAAATGGTTGAACACAAAAACGGTTTAAAAGAAAAAGCTGATACGATGTTTGACAATATTCAAAAATACATCGGCTTAAGAACTTCTTCCGAGCAGGTAAAAGAAAAAAGATTAAATATTGAACAGGAAATAGCTCTGATAAACAAGGCAAAAAACTCAGGTAACTTAATTGATATAAGTCAAAGAGTTTATGTTTATGACCCAAATAAAAAATTATGGGATGCTCTGCAAAATATTCAGGCTGCAAAAAACAAACTTGTAGCTCTACCTCACAGAACAATATCAGTACGGGAAATATTGAATGAAATCGGAGCACATATAAAAGAATGCGATATTCCTGAAAAAGCAATAGAATATATTGATATGTTGATAAAAAACAGACGTTAAGTTGTAGTTTAAAGCTGGTTTTGTAAAACTGACAATAATAATAAAAGTGGTACATCTTTTGATGCACCACTTTTGGTATATTGTATATTAATTATACTCTTGCCAATTGTTTTCTCGGGCAAGCGATAGCAGCTTGTGCAGCAGCAAGTTTAGCTTGCGGAATACGGAATGGTGAGCAAGAAACGTAGTTAAGTCCGATTTTGTGAGCGTACTTAACAGAATCAGGATCTCCGCCGTGTTCGCCGCAGATACCGCCAACTAAGTTAGAGTTTACAGCTTTACCTTCGTTGATAGACATTTCGATTAATCTTCCAACACCTTTTTGGTCTAAAGTGATGAACGGGTTAGAAGGTAAAATCTTTTGTTCAACGTAGTTCTTTAAGAACTTACCTTCTGCATCATCTCTTGAATAACCGAATGTCATCTGAGTAAGGTCGTTAGTACCATAAGAGAAGAATTCAGCTTCTGTTGCAACTTCGTCAGCTGTAAGAGCTGCACGAGGGATTTCAATCATAGTACCGAATTTGTAATCTACTCTGATACCTTTTTCGTTCATAACCTGTTCGGCAACTGCAACTAATGTAGCTTTTGCAGTCTTGAGCTCGTTGATATGACCGATAAGCGGAATCATAATCCAAGGTTGGATTTTAGCGCCTTCTTTTGCTAAATCACAGCAAGCTTCAAAGATTGCTCTAACCTGCATTTCGTTGATTTCAGGGTAAGTAAGACCCAAACGGCAGCCTCTCAGACCCATCATCGGGTTAGATTCTGACAAGTTTTCAACGATTTCTAACATTTTTTCGTCTTCTGAGTAGTCTTGATTTAAAGCACGTTTTGTAGCAACTTTTTCAATCAATTCTATCTTAGAAGGTAAGAATTCGTGAAGCGGCGGGTCAAGTAAACGAACTGTTAACGGTTTGTCGCCTAAAGCCTTGAACATAGCATAGAAGTCATTGTATTGCATTGGAAGTAAGTGAGAAAGAGCTTCTTTTCTTGCTTCTGTAGTTCCGGCAATAATCATTTTTTGTACCCAAGGAAGTCTGTCAGGATCCATAAACATGTGTTCCGTACGGCAAAGACCAACACCTTCTGCACCAAATTTCTTAGCGTTTTCGATATCCTTAGGAGTATCAGCGTTAGCTTCAACATGAAGTTCCTTGATGTCATCAACCCAAGAGAAGAAGGTTTCAAAGTCTTCGTCAAGACCAGCCTGTACAAGCTCAATTGCGCCTTCCATAACTTCACCTGTTCCACCGTCAAGAGAAATGATATCGTCTTTGTGGAATACGGTTCCGTCAGCACAAGTAATAGTTTCTTTTGCTAAGTCAATGATTAAGTCTTCACAACCTGAAACGCAAGGTTTACCCATACCTTTTGCAACAACTGCTGCGTGAGAAGTTGCACCGCCTCTGAGAGTAAGAACACCCTGAGAAACAGCCATTCCGTGAATATCGTCAGGACAAGTTTCAATTCTTACTAAGATAACTTTTTCGCCTGCTTCACCACGTCTTGCAGCTTCTTCTGTATCAAATACGATTTTACCTACTGCTGCTCCCGGAGATGCGTTAACACCTTTAGAAACTTTGTGAGAGTGTTTAACTTTATCCGGGTTAAAGCAAGGTAGTAATACCTGGTAAACTGAATAAGGGTCAACCTGGTTGATAGCTTCTTCTTTTGTAATAATACCTTCATTATACATATCCACGGCAATCTTGATAGCAGCCTTAGCAGTTCTCTTACCGTTTCTTGTCTGTAAAATCCATAATTTACCTCTTTCAACGGTAAATTCCATATCCTGAACGTCGTGGTAGCCTTTTTCTAATTGTTTAGCAATATTAACATATTGTTCATAGATGTCAGGCATATCTGTTTCAAGTTCAGCAATCTGTTTAGGAGTTCTGATACCGGCAACAACATCTTCACCCTGAGCATTAACAAGGTATTCGCCATAGAACTTGTTTTCACCTGTTGCCGGGTTACGTGTGAATGAAACACCTGTTGCACAATCGTTACCCATGTTACCGAATACCATTGTCTGAACGTTAACAGCAGTACCGAAGTTGTGGTCGATTTTGTTCATGTTTCTGTAAGCAACTGCACGAGGAATATTCCAGGAACGGAATACAGCTTCAATAGCTTCCTGAAGTTGTACATAAGGATCTTGCGGGAACTCTTTTCCTGTAACTTCTTTAATTTTTGCTTTGTAGATAGGAATCAAAGATTTCCAGCCTTCAGCAGATATTTCAGTATCAGAAGTTACACCTTCTCTTGCTTTAACTTTTTCAACTTCAGATTCAAAGTATTTCTGTCTGTCCATTTCCCAAGCAACAGAACCGAACATAGTTAAAAATCTTCTGTATGAATCGTAGCAGAAACGAGGATTGTTTGTTAATTTAACCATAGCTTCCACTGTTTCATCGTTTAAACCTAAGTTTAATATTGTTTCCATCATACCGGGCATTGAAACTCTTGCCCCTGAACGAACAGAAACCAATAGCGGATTTGATAAATCGCCAAATTTCTTTCCTGCTTGTTCTTCAACGGTTTTAAGAGCGAATTTTACTTCGTCCATTAATCCGGCAGGCATTTTGTTACCGTGGTTGATGTAGTCCATACAAGTTTCAGTTGTGATTGTAAGTCCCGGAGGAACAGGAAGACCTAAGTTAGTCATTTCTGCAAGGTTAGCACCTTTACCGCCGAGGAGCGCACGCATATCAGCGTTGCCTTCTTTGAATAGCCATACTCTTTTTTCAGCCATTTTATTTTTTCTCCTTCTTTATTTTGTCGGGTTTCACCCAACCTACATTATTTCAGGTCTTTGGGGTTTGTCCCCTCACCCCTACCCTCTCCCGTTGGGCGAGTAGGAATGTTTTTTTGATTTGTGTAGTGTGCAATTTTTTGCACAATTTACAAAAGAAAGCATAACATAAACATTTTTACATGTAAAATGCCAAAACCATTTTCCCCTTTATATTTACCCCTTATTGTTAATTTTTGTAACAAATATATTATATTTAGTCAATTTCAACCATTTATGTATTTTGTGTGGATGTAAAATGAGAAAAGAAAGAAGGTAGATGTATGATTAATGCTGTAAATGTAAATAATAATCCGCATATAACTTTTAAAGCAAAATCCGGAAACAGAAAACAAATTCATGAATTTATTGATAAAACAAGTGATTTGGCTCGTGATATTTTAAATAAGGACAGACCGGTTGCGGAAAAAAGGGAAGGGGCAATAAGAAGAATTTTATCCGGTTTAAAAATTAAAGACTTGTTTGTCGGCAAAAAAATTAAATCCGAAGAAGCTACAATTGAACATATTAAAGAAAGAAAGAGAACTACTGAAGAAATCGTAGATTATTTAGGTTTTGAAATGCCTAAAAAGGTTATGTTAGAACGATTAAAAAAAGAAAATCCAGAGGCTTACAGAGTTCAAATGATGAATGAAGCAGAACATAAAATTATGTTAATGTCTAACTGGGATATTCTAAAAACAGTTTTAAAAGGAATATTAAAAAAACAGCCTAACGGTGAGTATGAAAAAGAAATAGAGAAAGCCGTAGTTGACGGAATGGTGGATGCAGATCATGCGGGTGCACTGCTTACAAAAATACAAAAATAATATGATTTGAATAGGTTCAGTCTGTACAGAAAAAAGTATAATAGGTGTATCAGATGATACACCTATTTAAATTATAAAAATACAAATATTATGGTCAAAAACAAAGTAATACAATATTTTAAGTGTAATTATATTTATTTCACCACTTGATTTTTTATATTTAGCGAACAATAATATAAATGTAAAATTTAATATCGCGGGATGGAGCAGTCTGGTAGCTCGTCGGGCTCATAACCCGAAGGTCGTTGGTTCAAATCCAGCTCCCGCAACCAATTATAAAAAAGAGTTTCAATTTATTTGAAGCTCTTTTTTTTGTTGTTATAAAAGAATTTCCATCTTTAGTTATAGGTATTATTCAGAAGATATCCTCTATTTTAATGATTTTTTTTTCACAAAATATTGGTACTGTAGGAAGGTAAACTAGTCAATAGTAAAAGAAAGGATAGTATATGGAAATACGCAAACTTGAGCTTAATTTAGGTCAAAAAATTGCTAATCCGTTCAAAACAACTCGCAAATCAACAACAAATCCGTTTAAGTACAATGATTTTGAAGGCAATACCATCGATCCGTTGATTTGTGCTGACGTATTAGTAAGCTTCAAAGGAAAAGAAAGTAAATTAAAAATGATATCAGCTTCTGTTGTCGGAAGTATGGTTAAATTGAGAAATAGCATTACAGAGCCGATTGTTAACTTTGTTAACAGGGTAAAAACCGGTATTACAAGCGCAATCGACTATGTTCATAATAACGCAGGTCTTAAAAACTGGTCAGAATCATTACATACAACAGGTGAAAAAATTAACGGTATTCTGAGTTATGATGTAGGAAAAGGACTCAGTGATTCTCTCTCAGGTATTGGTAAGACAATTTCTGACAGAATTTCCGCAATAAATGGCGATATTACAGGTATCGGTAAAGATTTATCCGCAAAATGGAATACTCTTATCGGTAAAGTTCATTCAGGAAACAAAATTTCAACAGACTTATCAGTTGCAGAACTTAAAGATTTATGGATAAAAGAAAATGAATTAGCTGCAAATGCTATCAAGGAGGCTGCATAATGAATAAAAACGTTGCAGAAATTATTGACGCACTCGCTGCTCATGAAGATCATTCTTCAATTGATGTTTTGGAAGAGCTCGGAACAAACTCTCCTGATAATGAAGTAAGAGAATATACTTCTCGTGCTTTGGTCAGAAAAAATGTTCATGATTCATTAGCTGTTGTTATTATCAACCAGGGTAAAGGTATAAATGACCTTTCTCCGTCTGTTGCAATGAGCACAATTAATGAGATTCTTTCTCTAAAAGACAAAACAGAAGTTGTTAAAATATTAGACGATACAATCAATATGCATTCAGATGAAAGTGTAAAGGAAAATGCACGTTCAGTTAAATCACTGCTGGCATTAAGCTAGTATTATCATATAGGCTTCAAATAAAAAAAATGACGGTTAAAAGCCGTCATTTTTTTGCTAAAATTTTTCAGTAAAAAGTTTAAAGTATTCCTGTTCGTGTTTACAAACAGGACAAATACACGGAGCCTCTCTTCCTATATGGGTATGTCCACACTCGGTACAAATCCACTGAGCAATTTCAGGTTTTTTGTACAGAGTTTTGTTTTTGAGTTCTTCCACAAGAACCGAGAAACGGTGAGAATGTCGTTTTTCTATTTCTGCAATATTTAAAAATAATCTTGATATGTCGTCAAAACCTTCGTCTTTTGCTGTCTGAGAAGCTTTTTTATAAATATTTTCCCATTCATCTTTTTCTGCATCTGACGCAGATAAAAGATTTTCAGCAGTACTTCCCGTAAAAAACGGATAAATTGCATTCGGAGAATAGAAACCATTCGGAATCTGTTTATAAAAAAGTTTTGCGTGTTCTCTCTCGTTTTCGGCAGTTTCAAGAAAAATTTCGGATATTAGGTTATAACCTTCTTTTTTAGCAATCTTTGAATAAATTGTATATTTATTCCTTGCCATAGATTCACCTGCAAATGCGTTAATCAGTAACAAAAGTGTTTCGGATTTTTCAATATTCATTTTACGCTCCTTTTAATTTATTATTTACTCAAGACTCCTTTCTTAAAATTACCTGAATGTATATTTACCCCAAATATTAAAAAATCCTTAATATTTAATAAAAGGTTTTGAATTTATAGTATAAATATAATTGTAGAAGAGGAAATGAATAAAAGGAGGATTATATTATGGCATTAAAACCTTTACAAGACAGAATTGTTATTAAAGTTATTGAAGATACAGAGCAGACAGCAGGCGGTATCTTTATTCCTGATAGTGCAAAAGAAAAACCGCAAAAAGGTGAAGTTGTTGCAGTCGGCGAAGGAAAAACAAATGATAAGGGCGAAAAAGAACCTATGGGCGTAAAAGTAGGTGATGTAGTTCTTTATGCTAAATATGCAGGAACTGAAATTAAAATGGACGGAGTTGAATACAAGATTTTGTCTATTAAAGATGCATTAGCTATCGTTGAGTAAATATTATAAAAGGAGAAACATATTATGGCTAAGAAAATTGTATTTGAAGAAGAAGCAAGAAAATCTCTTCTTAAAGGTATAGATGCAGTTGCAGATGCCGTTAAGGTTACACTTGGACCAAAAGGCAGAAATGTAATTTTGCAAAAGAAATTCGGTGCACCTCAAATTGTTAACGATGGTGTTACAATCGCTAAGGAAATAGAACTTGCTGACGGTTTGGAAAATGCAGGTGCTCAGCTTCTTAAAGAAGTTTCATCTAAGACAAACGATGTTGCAGGTGACGGTACAACAACTGCTTCTGTTTTGGCTCAGGCTATCGTCAGAGAAGGGTTGAAAAACTTAACAGCAGGTGCAAACCCGATGTCTATGAAACGCGGTATTGATAAAGCTGTTGAAATTTCTATCAACAAGATTAAAGACTTGTCTCACCCTGTTTCTACAAAAGAAGAAATCGCTCAGGTTGCAGGTATTTCAGCAGGTAATAATTCTGAAATCGGTGAGCTTATTGCAGAAGCAATGGAAAAAGTCGGTCACGATGGTGTTATTACTGTTGAAGAAAGCAAATCTTTCGGTACCAACTTAAAGGTTGTTGGAGGTATGCAGTTTGATAAAGGTTATATTTCACCTTACTTCGTAACTGATGCAGAAAGAATGGAAGCAGTTTTGGAAGATGCTTATGTTCTTTGTGTAAACAAAAAAATCAACTTAATTGCTGATTTGGTTCCTGTTCTTGAACAGGTTGCTCGTGACGGTCGTTCACTACTTCTTATTGCAGAAGATGTTGAAGGTGAAGCTCTTGCAACTTTGGTTGTTAACACAATGAGAAAAGTTTTAAGAGCAGTTGCCGTTAAAGCTCCGGGATTTGGTGACAGAAGAAAAGCTATGTTGGAAGATATAGCAATCTTAACAGGCGGTCAAATGTTTACCGAAGAGCTTGGTATGAAGCTTGAAAATATCACAACTGACATGATGGGTATTGCAAAACGCGTTACAGTTACAAAAGACGAAACAACAATCGTTGTAGGCAATGAAACAAAAGCTGCTGTCGCAGAAAGAGTTGCTTTAATTAAACGTCAAATCGAAGCTTCTGACAGCGAATACGATAAAGAAAAATTGCAGGAACGTATGGCTAAATTGTCAGGAGGTGTTGCAGTAATTGAAGTTGGTGCAGCTTCTGAGATTGAACTTAAAGAAAGAAAATTAAGAATCGAAGACGCTCTTAACGCAACAAGAGCTGCTAACGAAGAAGGTATTGTTCCGGGTGGCGGTGTTGCTCTTATAAGAGTTCAGCAGGCATTGGAAAATAAACTTAACTCAATGACATTTGATTCAGATGATGAAAAGAGCGGTTATAAAATCCTTATGTCAGCTCTTGATGTACCTTTGAGAGCAATTGCAGATAACGCAGGTGCAAAAGGTGATATCGTTGTAGATAATGTAAGAAGCGAAGCAGATGCTTACGGTTATGATGCATTATTAAACAGATATACCGATATGTTCTCAGCAGGTATTGTTGACCCGGCAAAGGTTACAAGAAGTGCTCTGGAAAATGCGGCATCAGTTGCTTCTATGTTATTAACAACAGAAGCTGCGGTTGTTGATATTCCGGAAGAATCAAAGGCTCCTGATATGTCAGCAATGGCAGGCATGGGTGGTATGGGCGGTATGATGTAAAAACCGCACGCAGTTTGTTCTGCGTAGGTTTTTAAGAATACCGGATAGTGTGCAAAGAAAAGGCTGAAACAGAAGTGTTTCAGCCTTTTATGCAGCCGTTCTCGGTCGCCGTGCAACGGAGTTGCTCAGGCGATATGGGCGGTATGATGTAGTCCTTACCCTGTAATGGAAAATATGAAAGCGGCGGTTTTTACAAAAGTAAAAACCGCCGCTTTCATTAGCAAAAAATTTTTTTAGCAGTTTTTAATTTATGTTGAAAGGGACTCTGCATGAATTTATCAATCAACAATTCTTATAATAATCTGACATTTAACGCTAAAAATCCACGATTTACGATGGAATATATGGATAAAATTTTAAATCCTCTGCTGGCTGATGAAAACGCATCAGTTGAGCAAATGGTGAAACTCTCTCATTATAAACCGCACAGAATCTATCACTGGTTTTTAAAATCAAAAGGAATATCTGCTGCTAAATTTTTTAAATTACGAAAGCAGGAAAAACTAAAACAGCAAATGACAGATTTATATGATAAAGATCCGAAGACACGTAATATTGCAGAATTTTATGATTCTTCTGTGGGCTGGGTTAATAAAAAATTGCAAAAATTTAATATTAGAGAGTCACGAGAGGAATTAAAAGAAAGACTTAGTAAAACGGTTCCTCCAATGCTTAAAGAAGGTCGTTCGGTTGAATATATTGCTGCAGACCAAAATTGTTCGCCATTTATTATTAATAGCTGGATTAGTAAAAATATTAAAGAATCAGTCAGAGAATACAGACGCAAAAATAATATTAAGCTTAAAAGGGACTTTACGAACGAAGAGCTGGAGTTAAAACAGCAGTTGGAAAATGTTTTTGCGGCGGGCAATGGTATTAAAGAAGCCTCAAAAATTATCGGAATATCCAAATTTAAAGTTATTTACTGGAAAGAAAGATTTGGTTTAAAAACAAAAAAGGAAGAGGCTATTGAAAGAATGAAACATCTTGTGCCTTTACTTGTTCCATTAGGAATAAGCCTGAAAAGGATGGCAAAGGAAATCGGTGAAATCTCTGCTGCAACCGTAAGACGTTTTATTAAAGACGAATACGGGAAGACATATATTGATATCAGAATGGGAAGATAATTTTATATAAGTTCTTCATAGATGTTGTTGTATTCTTCTAACGACTTAAAATCCCAGGAACAGTCATAATTAAGGGCGTTTTTAATTATCAGATTCCAGCTTGAATTATTTGTATTGTAGAAATCCAGCGTTTTTATAAGCAGTGATTCAAACTCAGTATCGCTGTTATCTGTCTTTTTGGTTTTAAAAACACATCCGGAAACCAGGTTATCAAATATATCAGAGATGTTGTAATTTGTAAAATCCCGTCCTGATATAAGCGGTATGCAGCCTTGTTTAAGTGCGTTAAAAAGAAGGGGTTCTATTTTATAGCTGTTGCTTGAAGGTATTAATATCATATCTGATGCTGCCAGAAATTGAGGAATTTTTATTTTCCCTTCGAGAGCAACCCATCTGCCGTTAAGCACGGTTTGAGATTCAACAAAATCAAATAAAGAGTTAAGGTAGTTGTTATTCAGACCTTTTGGATAGTTATAGATAACCTGTATGTTTTTCCCTTCTTCAAATGCTTTTAAAATTGAGAGTGTTGCTGTTTTGATATCCTGCAAAGTTGTTTGGGCGTTTATTGTATAAAAAATCAGCGGAGTACTTATGAATGGTTCAAGATATCCGCGGATTCCGGTATCTTCTTCCTCAAATATGCCGAGGTCAAAGAATTTCAGCTCTATTCTTTTTCTTGAAAATTCTCTGATAATATATTTTTTGTTTAAAAACCTGGTGTCTCTGAAGTTTTCCTGATTGAAATTTTCATGCAGTTTGTAATTGTCAGAAAGAGTGCATTTCAATGGAAGATAAATAGTATCGGCAATTGAATCAGCCCAGGATGGTTTATCATCGGACAATGTATGAATAACTTTTGCGGAAGCCTGTTTCAGACTGTAATAAATTGGGTTATAACATTGTTCTTTTTTGTATGCCATTTGCGGAAACATTTTAAGAATACGTTCATTCATCCTGCGCAGATTTATATTCTCTTTTGTGTCTTCTTTTTGACTAACATTTTTTCTGTACTCATCATATTTTTTTAAGATGTAGTTGATATAGGTTTCTGTTTTTTTTATGTTTTTTTGAGAACTTGCATTAAAAATAGCTGAGATACAGTTTTTAATAGTATTATCTCTGCAAATTTTCTTTATTTCTTTTTTATTGGCAAATGTAACTGCTGCAATAAAAGGTTCCGTTTCTTCGTACATTCTGTAATTATTAAAGAACTGGGCAGTTTTTATCGGATAACCTGATGACCACCTGCTTTCTAGTTCAAGTCCCGCAAAAAAAGGTATGTTTTCAGCATGGATTACACCCGGTTTAAGTTTAAGTGCGATTTTTCGTGCTATTTTTACAAACCGGGAAATATTTTTTATGTTATATATGTCCTGCTTGTTTTCAATTCTTGCAAACTCTTCTGTGAAAACTCCGTATATCTGAATATTATTAAACTCGTCAGGTATTTTATATAAATATGCACTGCTTGTTTTTCCCTGTATATAATAATCAATTTTAACAGAAGTTTTTTCCATGTGTCGGTCTTCATCACTAAACAACGGTACAAGAACCGATATAACTTTATCGGGATATTGCTTCTGCAGCATGGTAATATAGTCTGTTGGAGGGGTATCGACAGTAATCAACAGAATGTTTGTAAAATTTTTTTTGAAAAGATTACGCAAAAAGCGTGAGATTTTCTTTCTTGTCAGTCTGTACTGAATTCTTAACTCATGGCACAAATCATTTTTGTCAGAAACTTCTGACTCAATTTCCACAATGTTATTTTCGATTTGTGATGTGAACTCCTCCATAGCCATAAGTTATCATATTTAGATTTTTTAATCAAGTTTTTTAACAATATTTTCCAAAATGCAATTTTATAATATTATTATTAAATGAACGATATTTTAGGAAATATACATTCTGTTGAAACGTGCGGTACTGTTGACGGACCTGGAATCAGGTTTGTTGTTTTTACGCAGGGCTGCCCTATGCGTTGTCTTTATTGCCATAATCCTGATACATGGAGCACGGATAATAATCAACAGATAACAGCAAGTTCTATTCTCAAACAATATGAAAGCGTAAAAGAGTTTTGCAAAGGCGGAATAACTGTTACCGGCGGTGAACCGTTGATGCAGACTGATTTTGTAACGGAATTATTTAAAGCTTCAAAAGAGAAGGGAATACATACCGCACTTGATACTTCAGGAGTTTTGTTTAATCCTGAAAAAACGGACAAAATTGATGTACTTTTGCAATATACAGATTTGGTTTTGCTTGATATTAAACATATAGAAGATGAAGAGCATGTTAAATTAACGACACATTCAAACAAAAACATTCTTGCTTTTGCAAAATACCTGTCTGACCTGAATAAACCCGTATGGATTCGTCATGTTGTTGTTCCCGGGATTAATGACAAAGAAGAATATTTTATTAGGCTGGGAAAATTTATGGGAACTTTGAAAAATGTCAAAGCTCTGGATGTTCTTCCTTATCACGATATGGCAATACCCAAGTATGAAAATCTGGGAATAGAATATCCGCTCAAAGGTGTTCCTCCGCTTTCAAAAGAAGATGCGATAAAAGCGAGAAACATTATTTTTGAAACGTATAAAAAAGTCAAAAGCAATTAGTTATACTTTATTTAACACACTGTCTCCTGGTGTTTAAATTGCATTTCGTATAAAGTTTTATATTCGCCATTTTCTTTGTTAATAAGTTCATCGTGAGTTCCGAGTTCAACAAGTTCACCGTCATTAATAACAGCTATTCTTGTTGCATTATGAATGGTTGAAAGTCTGTGTGCAATAATGAATACCGTTCTGTTAACCATAAGATTATCCATTGCTTTTTGAACAATAGCTTCCGATTCATTATCAAGAGCAGAAGTTGCCTCGTCTAAAATAACAATCGGTGCATTTCTGAGCATTGCACGTGCAATAGCAACCCTTTGTCTCTGACCGCCTGACAGAGTGGTTCCCCTTTCTCCCAAAACAGTTTCTATCCCGTCAGGAAGTTCGTCTATTACATCTTCCAGATGTGCAGAGTGTATTGCCTTCTGCAACTCTTCATCTGTAGCGGAAGGATTACCCATCATAATGTTTTCTTTTATAGTTCCGGAAAACAGAAAATTATCCTGAAATACCATTGAGATATTTTTTCTGAGTGAACGTAAAGAGTATTCTCTTATATCAACTCCGTCAAATTTTATTGCACCGGATTTGATATCATAAAACCTCGGAAGCAGGTTTACCAAAGTTGATTTTCCGCCGCCTGAATTTCCTACAATGGCAAGAGTTTCATTTTTATAGACTTTTAAACTCAGGTTCTTAATAACCGGCAAGTTAGGTATGTACTCAAAAACAACATTTTCAAAACTTATAGACTCATTGATTCCGTCTAATGTTTTTGCGTTTGGTGTATCTTTAATTTCCGGTTCTATGTCAAAGAGTTCAAACACACGCCCCATAGCAACAAATATTGTTTGAAGCGCTGTAAGTGTGTTGCCAAGGTTTTTAACCGGTTTATACAGAAGCAGTAAAGATGTTACAAATGATGCAAATCCGCCGGCAGTCATAGCACCGGTATTAATCAAATAGGTGCCTATTCCCAGAACAAAAGCTATGCCAAAAGAAGCTATAATATACATTATCGGAGACATCCAGCCTGCACGTTTGTATAATGACATGTTTACATTGAAAGAATCCCAGGTTTGTTTTCTGAAATCTGCGTTTTGGCGATCCTGAAGCCCGTATGCAGCCATAACTTTGTTGCCGGAATATGTTTCATTAATGTTAGTGGTTATATTGCCGCCAATAACCATGTTTTTATTTGATGCACTTTTAATCCTTTTTCTTATTAAAGCAATCGGTACAAAAGCAACGCACAAAACTGCAACTCCGATGATAGCCAGTTGCCAAGAGCTGTATAGCATTACGAAGATTAAGCCTAATGCACCAAAAAGACTTGTCGTAATTGTCTTAACCTGTTCAACGATACCGTTAGAGGCCAGTGTCGGGTCATTCATATATCGTGAAATGATTATACCGGAAGGGTTTTCGTCAAAGAACTGAGGATGCATATGTATGAGTTTTTCAAATAAATCAAACTTAATGT
>ONVC01000051.1 GCA_900321205.1 uncultured Acinetobacter sp.
TGTATGATTGATACACACATGCCAAATTTATATCTTTAATTGATGATTTTTCTATTGCAGACTTGATTAAACCATCTGCAGTGTAACATGTCATTTGAGTATCATCAGTAAAATCAGAAATAATTTTATCGCCAATTAGCTCTTTAAACTTTGCACCCTTTTCTCCAAAAATACTTTTTATTTTTGAAAGAGAAAAAAATTCAAATTCAGCACCAAAAGCGTCACCAATAGCACCACCTAATATACAACCCCTGAATCGTTCCAGTTTAGACGGTTGTTTATGCAGTAATTTTGCCTGAAAAGAAATCGCCGACACAGGATATGAAAATGAAACGTAATTATTTGCTATTCCACGACTAATATTTTTATCACCTGGAAGTTTTTTTGTAGCTTGTACTTGAAAATAATACGGCGGGTTATTATTTACTTGAGAGACATACATTATTTAGCAATTCCTTCCACATTAAATCACACAATGATATAAAACATCTGAAGATTTTTAATTGCCTGCTTATTAAGTTTTGTAACAATTTTGAATAAATTAGTCAATTTTGACTATTGAGCGTGTTTAATAAAAACAGCCGAAGTGTAGAAAGGTTAAAATTTGACTTCCCTCAGAATAAATAGCAGCGATAATAATATATCATTTAAAGGTGCAAAAAATACGGAAAGATTAGCTAAAGTCATAACAGGAATGACAAAAGCTGATGCCCTTGCACCTGTTATTGCACTTGAAGGCTGTGTTGTTACGGGAAGAACTTATCAGGCATACAAAAGAGGGAAATGGGACGAAGCAAGAGAGCGGTTTATTGAAGAGATTATGGGCTCAATCACCTGGCTCGGTGGTGTTTTATCTCTTAACTGGCTTGGAGATAAAGCTGTTGCAAAAATCCTTAAATCAAACGGTAAAAACTTTGATGTAGGAACAGACAAAATTTTAAGAACACCTTTTGAAAACTTCATGAACAAAGTTAAGACCCACAAATATACAGCAACACAGGTTGCTTGCTTAAAAAGTGCGAAGGTTATGACTGCTATTGTTCTTGCAAACCTGTTTATAGGATTTGTCGTTCCGAAGGTTAATCAGGGCTTAACGAAGAAAATCAGACATGAACGTAAAGTTGAAAAGGAACAACAGGAATTATTTTCATCACAGCTAAAATCAAAAGATTTAGCATTCAAAGGCGGCATGAATGCTATTAATGCATTTACAAATATTATTGAAAATACAAATGCAGGTAAATTACTTTCAAGTGACGCAGGTATTGTCGCAGGAAGAACCTATAACGCAAGACGTCCTGAAGAACGCAGGGAAATCTTAATAAGAGATGTAGGCTCAATATACTTTTATATGTGGGCAAGCGGACATGTCGGAAACGTAATGAACATGATAGAAAGCGGAAAAGCAACACGACTTAATCCAAACACTGCTTTAATATTAGACAAACACCTGCAGGATTTTCTGAACGGCAGAAGCATGACTGTTCAGGAATTCAAAGATGCAGTTCTCGGAAAACCAAATGAGGTTAAACTGCCAAATATTACCTTTGAAAAGCAGGAACTGGGCGGACTTTCAAAATTAATAAATAAACAACCGCTTGAAGTTATAGAACTCAGCAAACTGGAAGAGCTAAAAGACATTCCGGCTGATGTACTTGAAAGAGCAAGAGAAATGTCAAAACTTCAGCCCGAAAGACAAGGAAAAAGAATATTAACCAAACAACAGGTTATAGACGCTTATAACAAAGCAGAGATAAACAGCACAAAACTTTTAAATAATGTATTTTCAGAGTTCACAGGCGGAAAAGGTAAAGAAATCGGCAAAGATGCAAAAGGCAAACCGATATACTCAGAATACGAATTCACAGGCGGAAATTATAACGATGAATACAGATTTGTTTCAAATAAAAAGTTGTATAAATTAAAAGCCCAAATGGAACAATACATTGAAACTATTTGTAAAGAAGCAAAAGACGGCAAAATTGACAAAAATCTGCTTGATAAAGTAAGAAACAAAAACATCATGTTCAGCGGAATAAACTTTGCAGCAGGATTTGTCGTTGCAGCAACATTCCTCTCAACATTAATCCCGAAATTCCAATACTATGTAACAAGAAGAGCCACGGGTGTGGATGCATTCCCCGGAACATACGACTACGAAAAGAACAGAGAAGAAGACGATTAATCAGTTTTTACAATCAATATACCAATATGTAAAGTTTTGTAAATAAAAAAACAAGTTGTGAAATCGGAACAAAAAAAAAGACTTTATATATATGTAAGCAATGGTAATAGGATAGGTAATATGTTAACAGTAACAATAAACGAAGAATCAGGATGCGCAAAACTTTTAGGATTAACAGGTAATCAGAAAAGTGAAGGCGGTCTTATTTGTCATACAACATCACTTCTCGAATCATTTGACGGTGAAGGATATGATGAATGCAGTTTTTATTCAGGTCCTAGCGATGCAACAATTTTTGCATTCGGCGAAAGCGGAGAAACATGTGGATCTATCGCATATTCTGACTCTGAGACTTGCGGTTCAATCGCATACTCCTCTGGCGGAGAAACTTGCGGTTCCATTGCATCAGCGGCCGGCAGTGTATCTTGCGGCGGCGGCTGTAATTATGCTTGCTAATCAACTTAATGTTTATATAGTCCGGGGATAAAATACCCGGTTTTTTTTTGCGCGAGCGAGCGGAGGGCGGAGGTAATGCCGTTTGGCTTGTGTAGGCAAGGCAAAAAGGCAATACCGCAGACCCGTTCAACGCGAGCGAGCAAGAGGCCAAATTTTGCGTAGGGCGAAGCGTAAGCGGATAACCGAAGCAGCACGGAGCAGAGTGAACTATAATTTTCCGCAAGGAAAAATGGAAGTGAACGACTGCGGAGTGTGAAGCTATAATTTAGTAATAATACAAGCATAGAGCAAAGTAAAAGTCTCAACTGCTTAATATCTCGTTATATTGTTGTCAAAAAATACTGTAAATGATACGATTATAAAAGGGGAAGAGGAGATTTTTTAATGGCAGAAGAACCATTTAATATAATTAATTTTTTGAAAAGTGCTGTTGCAGCCGGTGCATCCGATGAACATTTGAAAGTCGGACACTCACCATATATAAGGAAAAACGGTTTTATCAAGAGAACGAACATGAAACCTCTCACAAAAGAGGAGCTTGATAGTGCAATATTAGAGATTGCACCTACTGCGATAAGGGATGAAATACTCACAATTTGTGATTTGGATTTTATGTACGAGATAAAAGGTTTTTCTAGATTTCGTGTTAATTATAACAGACAATTAGGTCAGCCCGGGCTTGTTATCAGAAACATTACCTATAACATTCCCGAACTTAAAGATTTATCTTTGCCTGATATTCTGCACTCTTTTGTAGAATATCAAAACGGTATCATTCTTGTTACGGGTCCTACAGGAAGCGGAAAATCAACAACAATTGCTTCTCTTATTAATCAGATTAATGCAAACTCATCAAAGCACATTGTAACAATTGAAGACCCTATTGAATATGTTTTTGGCTGTAAGAAAAGTATCGTTTCTCAAAGACAGGTCGGAGTTGATACAAAAAGTTTTTCAGACGGCATAAAATATGCATTGAGACAAGACCCTGATGTTATTTTTATCGGTGAAATTCGAGACAAAGAAACAATGGAAGCTGCTCTTAAAGCGTCTGAAACAGGGCATTTGGTTATGTCTACTCTGCACACAAATGATGCAGTTCAGACTATAAACCGTATTGTTAACATGTTTGACGAATCAAACAGATTTTTAATAAGAAAGCAGCTTTCGGAAACGTTGAGGGCAACAATCGCACAAAAGCTGATTTACTCTGAGCATGACAACAAAAGATATCCGGCATGTGAGATTATGGTTGTCACTTCAACAATAAAAGATTACATAACAAAAGATAATACGGAAGAGATATATGAACTGCTTCGGGATAACACAGTTGATAATATGATATCATTGAACACTTCTTTGGCGGTACTTACAGAACTTGGGCATATTACCGAAGAAGAAGCGCTCGGCAGTTCAAATGATGAAGCAGAACTTGAAAAGATATTCAGGGGAGTTTACCAGGGAACAAAAGCTTATTATGAATAATTACGTAACGGAAGCAATAAATTTAAAGTCATATAACTTAAATGATGCAGATAAAATTATCGTCATGTATTCCAAAGATAACGGACTGATTAAGGGAGTTGCAAAAGGAATTAAAAAGCCTAAGAGTAAGCTTGGTGCAAGAATGGATTTGCTTGTTGCAAATACTTTGCAGCTTCTTAAAGGACGTTCTATGGATACAATCATTCAGGCACAAACTGTTAATCATTTCAGAAAAACAAGAGAAGATTATGACAAACTTATGCTGTCCTCATACGTTTCTGAGGTGGTAATGAACTTCGGCGAGGGTTCGGAAAATGCATCAGAAGAGATTTATGAACTTTTATATAAGGCTCTTAACAGAATCGCTGATTCAAAAGAAAAGAAAGATATGCTTATTGCGGCAATAAAATTTCAGCTAAAAATGCTGCTTATCATGGGATTTTGTGTTGAGTTGGATACCTGTCTCTGCTGCGGGGAAAGAATCTTAAACGAAGATATGTATTTTTCTACACAGATGGGCGGAGTTGTATGTAAAGACTGTTGTGAGCCGTTAGGCATAAAATTAAAAATGCATCATAAAATAAGAGATTTTATGCAAGCAATGCTTCAGTTTGATTTTGATTATGAAAGTGATTATGACCAAAAAGCAACGGAAAAAGTTTGTCAGGTTTGTTTTGACCTGTTAGACGAACATATAAAAACCCACACAAATAAGCGCCAAAAGTCGGTTAAAATGGTCAGAGAGGCTGCCTGTGTATGAAGAAATTAAGAATAGGACATTTGTACCCAAAACTTTTAAACATATACGGTGACGGCGGTAATATTATTACCCTTAAAAAACGTGCAGAGTGGCGAGAGTTTGAAGTTGAAGTTCATGAGATTAATTCCGGTGATGTATGGCTTGGAGAACATGATATTTACTTTATAGGCGGTGGTCAGGATTTGCAGCAAATTGAAGTTTCCAATGAACTTCAAAGGCATAAAGATTTTTTAACAGCCGAACGTGACAGAGGTGCTGTATTTCTAGGAATTTGCGGTGGATATCAGCTTTTGGGACATTATTACCAACCGCATGAAGGTGACAAACTTATGGGTATAAGCTTGATAGATGCATATACTATTGCAGGACATAACAGATTTATAGGTAATGTCACGGTTAAAACGGAATACGAGTTTGCCCCGACTCTGGTCGGCTTTGAAAACCACAGCGGATTAACGTATTTGCATGGTGATACAAAACCAATCGGAACAATGGTTACAGGAAACGGAAATAACGGTCAGGATAAAACCGAAGGCGGAAGATATAAAAACGTGTTTGGTACGTATATGCACGGTTCGTTCTTGCCAAAGAACCCAAAATTTGCAGACTATCTTTTAGAACTTGCTCTCGGTGAAAAATTACCGCCTCTTGATGACACAATTGAGGATAATGCTCACAATGCATTAATTAATAAAGCTTATTAAAAAAAGAGAACCTTTATGGTTCTCTTTTTTTTAATTATTTAAGCGACTCAATCAGGTCTTTAATTACACCTTCCTGAGCAGTTATTTCATCGATTCTGGCATTCGTTTGCTCAACGAGTTCTTTTGGAGCATTTGCGACAAATTTTTCGTTTTTCATTCTGCCTAACAATCCGTTTTTCTCGTTTGTAAGTTTATCAAGTTTCTTTTCCTGACGCTTGATTTCTGCTTCCAAATCAATTAAATCAGCAAGCGGAACAATAAGTTTGGAAGTTGAAACAACAGCTGTTGCGCTCTTCGGAGGAACAGGAGCATCGAGTTTTGCATAAGTTATATTATTCACTTTTGCAAGTCTGTGAATATACGATTCTATCGCATTAAATATTTCTTTTTCTCTGCCTTCGGAACGGATTTCGACGTCAACTGTTGCAGAAGTAGAAATATTGAAGCTTTGTCTAACGTTACGAAGCGATGTTATTGTATCAAATACCATTTTCATTTCTTCTGCTTCTTTTGGATAAGAAAGTTCCTGCCTGTATGTCGGATATTCAGCAATAATTAAAGCAGAAGTTTCTTTTGCCCCAGGCATCAGCTGCCATACATATTCGGTAATATGAGGCATAATCGGGTGTAACAACCTCAATGACATATCAAGAACGTACCTTAAAACTCTCTGAGTATTAAGTTTAAGTTCAGAATCCTGTAATTGAATCTTAGCAATTTCAACATACCAGTCACAGTACTCACTGCGGAAGAAGTCATAAAGCGTATGAGCAATTTCACCGATTCTGTAATCCTTCATATTCTCGTTTACAAGTTTAGCCGTTTCATTAAGCTGATTTAAAATCCACTTATCAACAAGAGTTAACTTAGTTTTGTCTATCGGCTTATCGTCAACACCTTCAAGGTTCATCAACACAAATCTTGAAGCGTTCCAGAGTTTATTTGCAAAGTTTCTTCCGTACTCAAAACGTTCATCAGAGATTTTAATATCCTGGCCGCCATAAGTACAAAGAGATGTCATTGTAAATCTTAAAGCATCACAACCGTATTTGTCAATAATCTCAACAGGATCAATCGTGTTACCCTTAGATTTTGACATTTTTTGACCTTTTTCATCACGGATAAGACCATGAATATAAACATCTTTAAACGGAGCTTTTCCCGTAAACTCTAAGCCCATTGTAATCATTCTTGCAACCCAGAAGAAAATAATATCAAACCCTGTTACAAGAACGCTTGTCGGATAGAACTTTTTAAAGTCATCCGTTTCAGAGTTCGGGAAACCCATAGTTGAGAACGGCCACAAACCTGATGAAAACCAGGTATCAAGACAATCTGATTCCTGAACGTAATTATCCGGATCAGGATTTTCTTTCGCAACTACCATTTCTCCTGTCTGCTTATGGTAGTAAGCAGGGATTTGGTGTCCCCACCAAATCTGACGTGAAATACACCAGTCACGGATATTTTCCATCCAGCCTAAATAGTTTTTGGTCCAACGGTCAGGAATAAAGTTTATTCTTCCGTCTTTTACAGCAGCAATAGCTTCTTTTGCAAGCGGAGCCATTTTAACAAACCACTGTTCAGAAAGAAGCGGTTCGATAGTAGTATTACATCTCTGACATTTACCTACATTATGTTCGTGGTCTTTAACCCTCAGAAGGAAGTTATTATAAGAAAGCATTTCAACAACTTTCTTTCTTGCTTCATATCTGTCTAATCCCTGATAATCAGGCGGAACTTCTGCGCAAGATTTCATCTTGCCTTCTTCATCAATAACCCAGATAGGCTTGAATCCATGCCTGTTACCTACTTCAAAGTCATTCGGGTCGTGTGCCGGTGTAATTTTAACAGCACCGGTACCAAAAGACCTGTCGACATATTCGTCTGCAATAATCGGGATAACTCTGTTAGTAAGAGGTATCAAAACATTTTTGCCGATTAGTTCGGAATACTTCTTATCATCAGGGTGAACCGCAATAGCAACGTCACCAAACATTGTTTCAGGACGGGTAGTGTCAACAATAATTGCTCCGGGCTCATTAACCAGCGGATAAGATATTTCCCACAAATGTCCCTGCTCTGTTTCGTATTCGGTTTCAATATCTGAGATAGCAGATTGACAACGTGGACACCAGTTAACAATATATGCACCTTTATAAATTAATCCTTTATTATAAAGCGTAACAAAAACTTCTTTAACAGCATCAGAACAGCCTTTGTCAAAAGTAAATCTTTCTCTTGAACGGTCAAAAGAAGCTCCGAGTTTTTTCATCTGATCTAATATTCTGCTCTTGTGTTCATTTGTCCATTCCCAAGTTTTTTCAAGAAATTTTTCCCTGCCCAAATCGTGACGTGTAAGACCTTCTTTTGCAAGCTGCTTTTCTACAACATTCTGGGTTGCAAGACCTGCGTGATCAGTTCCCGGAATCCATAAAGCTTCATAACCGCTCATTCTGTGATAACGGGTTAAAATATCCTGCAAAGTTTCATCAAGAGCGTGTCCCATATGAAGAACACCTGTAACGTTTGGCGGAGGAATTACGATGGTAAAAGGAGGTTTATTTGAATGGGCATTTGCTTTAAAATACTCTCCGTCTTCCCAAAACTTATACATTTTTTCTTCGGTAGATTTTGCATCATAAACGGTAGGTAAATCCTCTATTCTCGTCATTGTATCTGTCATAGTTATTCCTCATATAGTCTAAAATTTATACAACTATAATAACATAAACAAATACAAGTTTTATATCAATGTTAATCTAAGCCGCTTTCGGTTTTTGTTTAGCTGCTCGCTTTAATTTACCATATCTTGACACAAAATCATTATAAACATTTTCATAATAAGCTTTTGTGTCAGCAGCTCTGTAATCTGGCTTTGATTGTTTAGCCGTATTAATCTTTTTGTTTGAATCTTCAATCAGACGTATTATCTCACGTATGTTAAAAATCCTCTTACCGTCTTTATCTGTTTGATTCAGCATATATCTGACTGTTTTTCTGTTAGCTCCGTTAATAAGCTCGTAAAGAGATGATACATCTCTGTTAGAAACAAGAGGAACTAAACCTTCCGCACGAGACTGAGCCCTTGAAGCTTTTATTGAATCAAACATATCCGGGAGCAGACTTAACCTTATCTTTGTTGCTTTTAATCTGAAATTATCTTCCTGTTCTTTGTAAACATTTTTACCAAGTTTAGTTTTGATAATATCATTAACTTCTTTTCTGATTTGGATTTTCATATCCTTAGCAGGTTTAGTAATTTTTAGCGGAGTATTAGCCGTATTTTTATTTACAGAGGTATGTTTAGAGATAAATCTATCATAAATAAATATTTTAATTTTATTATTGATATAATTCTGCAACTTAGCAAAAAATCCGTAATCAGCGTAATTATCTCTGACCTTCCAAACCCTCGTTGTTCGCTTTTGAGTCGGATTAAAGAAAGGATTTTCCAGCTGACTGTTCAGAGCAGCTTTTCTTTCATTACCATCAGACAGGGCGACTATTCTTCTCAGATTTTCAAAGAAATAATTTGCTTTTTTAAGTTTTACATTATCAATAACCTTATTTAATTCTCCTACCGAGTTTACTGCAAGACCTCGTTCAAGTGATTTGGAAACAAAACTTTTTATCTCTTCATTTTTTTCTACTTTTTTAAAAAGTTTTTTCAGTTCGCTTAACTCCGACATAGCATTATCTCTCGGGAAATACTTAAAATTATCCAGTACAGCCAGTCTCATATCAACATTCTTTGAGTTGGTAGATTTATATAAATCTAAGAAATCTTTATTTACATCTCCATTATTTTTTATTCCTACAGGAAGAAAATTATTTGTTAAACGCCATAAAAATCTTCCTTTATCGGGAGTATAATGCTTTGTCAGAAGTTTTTCATATGGTTTCGCATAATCTCTGACAGTCTTAAACTGCATTAATTGATTTATTGCTACTTTTGAATCATATTTCTTTCTGTCATACCGTTTTTTATCAATAATCAAATCCAGTTTTTCCATAGCTTTTGAGTTATTAGAATTAAGCTTCAGATATGACTTAAACTGCTCTATATTATCCATGTAATCAGATTTATGCTTTGAGTTTAAAATATCAATAACGATATTTGCTCTGTTAGCCTCTTTTCTTAAAATATCACGCTGCATATTTGATACAAACTGCAAAGTTCTTTCATCCTGAGCTAATGAAAAAACAGTTCTTATTTTACCAAAATCGTCCTGAGATCTTCTCAGAATATCAAAATGAGCCGGAAGCGGTTTTTTTATATCGTTATATAATTGAAAAAGTTCTTTTTTACCTTCTCGTTTTGCGGCAGGAAGTTCAGAATTTCGCATACTGTACATTCTTGCAAGCAGCTTCAGCAATTGAATTTTTGAACTGTCAGCATTAGTAAGAATGTTTTTTATGTCAGCAACAGATTCACCAAGCAAATGCCCTATATAAGTACTGGCAGAATCCAATTCTCTCATAGAAATACGTGATGAACGTCTGCCTGTTAAATCTTTTATAGATACTAGTTTGAATAAATTTTTGTTGATTTTTACTGACTGTACCAGCATAAGATTCTCCTGATATAATCAAATCCTGTAAAAAAATTTTTTGCGTGTAAACTAATATAAAATCTGTACAGTTATATTTCTTGAACGTTCCTTGTTGTCAAAGTCTAGTAAAATAACCTGCTGCCATGTACCAAGATTCAGCAGACCGTCTACAAGTGCAATACAAACAGAACTGCCTACAAGAGCTGAACGAACATGTGCATAACCGTTTCCGTCATGCCAAATTTCGTCATGGTGATATTCCTGACCTGCCGGAGCTATTCTGTCCAGAGCTTCTTTTAAATCTTTTACCAAACCTTCCTCATATTCAATAGTTGTTACGGCAGAAGTGCTTCCCTGTATTGACACACATACGAATGCATCCTTTAATTCATGCTTATACACACAATTTTGAACATGCTTTGTGATATTTATTATGTCATTATTCCCTCTGGTTTTAATTCCGAAATGTTCGTTAATTACCGGCATATTCCTGCTCCTTGCTTGTTTCACTGATTTTTTTATTTTCTACAATTGTTTTTGCTTCTATATTATTATTTTTTTTACCGGTAATAGAGTGTCTTTTTTTGTATAAAACAACAAAAAACGCTATAAGTAAAACACTGACACCTATAATAAAATAATTCATATACTGTTTTATTGTTTCACCAAACAGCATAAGAACGATACTTACGAAGAAAAATCGTCCTCCCCTGCCCAAACAGCTTACAAACCAGAATTTTAAAACATTCATTTTCATTATTCCGCTTGCTATCGCAAAAATATTGTAAGGAATCGGTGAAAAAGCAGAGAAAAATACGGCAAAAGCTCCGTATTCCTCGAATAAATTTTCAACAGCCTGCAATTTGTCCGTTTTATTTTTAAAAAGGCGTTCAAAAAGCGGACGACCGCCAAACCTGCCTAAAATATATGCTATTAACGCACCGGTTATAGAACCTGTTGTACAGATAAGAGCGTATAATAGTGCTTTTGACGGCAAGGATAAACACATTCCTATAAGCAAGACGTCTGGCGGTAAAGGGAAACCGGGTAAGCAGCTTTCAATTACGGCATTTATAAACAATCCTGTCATACCCCAGGATTGAAATAATTCACTTATATGTAAAATAATTTCGTGCATTTTATATTCCTTCTAATTTAGTGCCTTATACAAAGTCGGTGCCTCCTGCACGCTTACATTTCCTTCCGGCACAATTAAAACTTCAAATTTTTCAGTTTTGGAAGCATACTCTATTTCTATAATATCGCCGATTTTTAACTGTTTTGCGGGTTTTGCGGGATTACCGTTTACAATCACACGCCCCATCTCTGAAACTGTATTGGCAACAGTTCTTCTTTTTATGAGCCTCGATACTTTTAAAAATTTATCCAAACGCATTACAGTTTCTTTATTACCTCCACTACAAGAGTTTTAAACTTATTCTTTGCCTTGTTTGCAGCATTAATAACATCTTCATGCGAAAGTCCTACTGTGCTTACTCCCGCAGCTGAGTTACAAATACAGCTTATTCCTATAACATTCATTCCTGCCCACTTAGCAACCATAGCTTCAGGAACGGTTGACATTCCAACTGCATCCGCACCTAAAGTTCTTGCCATTCTAACCTCTGCCGGTGTTTCATAAGAAGGACCGGTTAAAGCAAGGTAAACTCCTTCTTGTAAATCAATACCGAGTTCATCTCCGGTTTTTTTGATTAAATCAATATATTCGGAAGAATAAACTTCACTCATATCAGGAAATCTTACTCCCATTGCGTCATCATTTTCACCTATCAGAGGATTTTGTCCCATTAAATTAATATGGTCAGTAATAACCATCAAATCAGACGGATTAAACGAAGGATTAACACCGCCTGCGGCATTAGTGATAATAATTGTTTTTACTCCGAGTTTTTTCATTACCTTAACAGGATACACAACTTTTTTAATAGAATGACCTTCATAAAAATGATGAAGTTACTGTTAATGTTGGAGATACCCATGTACTGGGGAAAGTGACAGCATCCTATGAGGACTTCAAACTTCAGATGGTTTGCATTAGAAAATCCGATTTAGCGGGGATTGACATGAAACAGATAAAACCTGCCAAAATTGCAACAAAGGCAGATTACAAAAAGCCAATTAAT
>ONVC01000055.1 GCA_900321205.1 uncultured Acinetobacter sp.
ATATGGGGGGGGGTAAATGTAAGGGGTAAATATAAAGTCCGGTTGGGGAATGGTATATTTATCAAAACAGTTTAAATTATTTTCAGGAGGAATAATTATGCTCACGGAATTGAACAGTGATAACTTTGAAGAAAAAACAGCCAAAGGAGTTAAACTCATAGAGTTTTATACTCAATGGTGCGGATATTGTAAAAAACAACTGCCCGAGCTTGAGAAGATGGATAAAATCTGGATAGGTCAGGTTGATGCAGATGAATCACCTTCGGTCGCGGCAAAATTCAACATTAACGCATTTCCGACTTTTTTAATACTCAAAAACGGAGAAGTTGCAGAACGATTTAGCGGTATGCATAAAAAAGAAGACCTTTTGGCAAAAATCATGAAACATGTATAAATCTTTACCTTTGGGCGGGGGACTACACTATTTCTTTTCCGACAATCGGAGCAATTTGTTTTATTTGTTTATACAATAAATCATACTGCCACGGATAAAGTGATTGAGCACCATCACAGACGGCTCTTTCAGGGTCATAATGTACTTCTATAATCAAACCGTCACAACCTGCCGCTATTGCCGCTCTGGACATCGGTTCAACCTTATCTCTCAGACCCGTTGCGTGCGAAGGGTCAATAATAATCGGCAAATGACTTAACTTCTTAATAACAGGAATAGAAGTCAAATCCAGGGTATTTCTTGTATATTTTTCAAACGTTCTGATACCTCTTTCGCAGAGAATAACCTGATTGTTCCCGCCTGCCATAATGTATTCTGCAGACATAAGCCATTCTTCATAGGTTGATGACAAGCCTCTTTTTAAAATTACAGGTTTATGGGCATGACCGAGTTCTTTTAAGAGGTTAAAGTTCTGCATATTTCTTGCACCGACCTGAAGAATATCAACATATTTTTCAAACATCGGAAGCTGAGAACTTTCCATAATTTCGGAAGTTACTGCCATGTGGTGGTTGTCTGCAACACTTCTTATAATTTTCAGACCTTCTTCACCCAAGCCCTGAAAAGCGTAAGGGCTGGTTCTCGGTTTAAAGGCACCGCCCCTCAGTATTTTTACATTTGATTCAGAAAGTTCTTGGGCTGTCTCATCCATCTGGTCATAAGACTCAATTGTACAGGGGCCTGCAATAAGACCTGTATATTTGTCCCCGAATTTTACACCATTAACCTCAATAACAGTATCTTTCCCCTGACTCGGACGAGCCGCAAGCTTGTAGTTTGTTGATAATTTAATTACTTCATCTACACCTGTCAGAAGCTCAAAATCTCTTAAATCGACTTCTTTTGTTCCGATTGCGTGAACAACAGTTCTTGCTTCTCCGTGAGAAACACGGGCTTCAAAACCTTTTGATTCTATAAACATCGCAACACGTTGTATGTCTTTTTCGGTTGCGTGGCTATTCATTACTACAAGCATTGGTAAACCTCCGATAAAATAGATTATACAATAAAGGGTTTTAGGGGTAAACAGGGGTAAATATATTTTTTAAAAGTTATGGTGATTCTTCGGATTTTGTTACGCTTAATGCAAAAATACTACTAAGCCCGAAAAATCTCTATAAAGAAAAAGGCGGACTATTAATCCGCCTTTTGAATATAAATCGTCTCTCTTTTTTATAAAGTAAAATCCGGCTCTGCAGGAAGAACATTCGGAATATTGTCTATCCATTTCTTCGCATATTCATTTGCCTGAACCCAGTTAACTGATAACAGACCTCTTTGTACCCAGATAAGTTCTTTAAAGAAGTCATACTGTGAATTCATTGCATCAACTTTAGCTTTCAGGTACAACTGTTGAGCATCTGCGAGCTGGTTAACAGGACATTCGCCTCTGAGGTATTTTGCCTGAACCATTTCATAGTTTTCCTGTTCAGCAAACATTGCTTTATAAGATTTTTCTATCATAAAGTATTTTGCAATTGCTTGGTTAACAACTGAACGAACTCTCATTTCGATATCCATGTTAACTTCTTCCAGGTAAGCATTAAGTTCATTCAACTCAGCCTTGCATCTTGCAATCTCGGCAATCTTGTGTCCGCCCTCAATCGGTTTCCACTGCGCACCGATAAAGAACCTGAATGATTGCTGGTCAAGACCCAAGTATGGAGAATTATACCAACCGGTTGACATGCCAGGGATACCATATCCATATGCTTTCATACCATTTTCCGCAACCTTTGCAGCATCAATAGGAACTCCAGCCTCTAAATATTGTTTTGCCGTTTCAGCCTGTGCTGCAGCCGATGAAGCTGCTGCATTCGCTCCTTTTAATTGGTTATGACCTGAATTTTCATAAGGCAGGTTTCTGCCAAACTGAGTTTGGTACTCTAAAGACATTTTTGCATTCGGCATGAAGAATTTTTGACCGTAATTTGACATTTCAGCTTTCTTCATAGCAATTGCTGCTTTCAGCTTTGTTGTTTCAGGTGAAAGATACTGAACTTCCTGAACAAGCATTTCTGTAAACTGTTCAAGTTTTTTCGGGTCACGAACGTGGTCAATTATATGCAAATCGCTTGTAAAGAAAGCAGGATCATTTGCCGTAAGCGGTTTAAATACAAACTCTTCTTTCTGGTTCTTGTTATTCAGCAATTTGTTAATCTGTACCTGCATGTTTTTGTAATCAGCCTGCATAGAAAGAAGTTTCTTTTCAGACTCTGATACTTCACCTGCCCAACGAAATACTTCTTCGTATCCGCATTTGCCTGTTTTTTCTCTTACACGTGCTATTGCAAGGTTATCTCTTGTTTCCTGTACGTGTTCCTCCTGAATTTTAAGCATATTTCCGAGCATCAGCATTTCAATATATAAGTTTGCCACGTGATATTCGGTATTTGCTTTTGTCAAATCAGATTCGGCTTTATCAAATTTAAGTTTTTTGTGCTTAACAATAATATTTGTTACCAAATCAGGTGAATAAAGAACCTGGTCCATTGCAACCGTAAACGCACCTACGCTTGTCGGAACATCCGAATAAGAAGTTGCGTATCCGCTGTTGTAAGTCTGATATCCCAAATCAAGTCTTAATGTCGGCAGGTATCTCAAATAAGCACTTGTAACAGAACGTCTTGCGGCATTAATAAGATATCTTTTTCTTATCATATCAAGGTTGCTGTCATCTAATGCAGTTATTAATCCGTTCAAATCATAAGTCTTTTTAGGTTTATTTGAAATTACTACCGAGTTATTCAGTAATCTCAATGCCGGAGTATATCCGAGAGCTTCACCGGTATCTGAATTATAAAAAATTACTTTGTCATCATAGAAAGGTATTTTTTCGTTTTTTACGGGTTGTCCGTGAAGAACGCCATGGATATTGAATGAAGTTGCTTCTGCAAGTTTTTTATCTACGTCAGCAGTAGATGCACCCAGCATAGCACCGAGTTCTACATCTTCTTTTCCGACTGATGAGAAGGTCGGTAACTTTTTGGCATTCAACTGTTTGTAAAGGTCTTTTCTCTGCTCGTAAGATAGATTATATAACGGAGTAACAAAAACAGAATCAACATCCTTCGGTATTTTTGAAAGTGATGCGCTTATATTAGAATTAACCGGAAGTACTACAAAAGCCAAATTGCACTTCTTTTCCTGAAGTTTCTTTGCAACAAAAGTATTCCAGTCATTTCTTGTTTTATAATATGTTTCATTAAGTAAAATAGCAGTCTTTTTGATGTTCGGATTTAATACTTTGAAAGTAATAAAATCGCTTGTCATCTGCTGAATCGGATTAAAGAAATGCTCGCCAAAATCTCTTAAACCGTACTGGTCAATTGTTACAACGTATTTGGTTTTATTCTTCTTTGCAGTATAGTATTCACTTGATAAATACCCGAGAGAAATAACCATTCTCGCACGAGAAGCAAGTGCTTTATCAGAAGCAGCTTTTGCACCTTTTTCTGTCCAGTCACCCATAAATATCAAGTCTTTCGGAAAATTTGCTATATAGTCAGGCAATAACTGAACCTTAATTGTTTTTTGAAATTGCTCTAAAACTTTTTGGTTTTTATCCGAAGGTCCGTCAAAAACAAATGCAAGTTCAATCGGCTTCGCATTTGGAGCCGGCTTCAGGTGGATTGATTTTGTTGTTACCGCCATTTGTTTGATTTGTTGTGCTTGCGCCTTTTGAGATTCAATAGCCTGTTTTTTTGCTTTTATATGTGCTTCGTTTTGCTGAACGGTTGCAGCCTGAGGAGCCGGTTTTGCTTTTGTTGCAGCTATTTTAATCCCTTTATTAGTATTAGTTGATGTTTTAGGAGCTGCAACAGCCACTCCTGTGTACATTACAAATATTGTCAAAGACAATAATGCACTAAAAAACTTCTTCATATAATTTATACTCCCAATTTATACTTATACCTTCTCAAAAAAACTTAGTTGTAATTTACAACCATATTATCAAAAACATGATTTTTTGTCATTTTATTTATCAATTGTGCAAAAATTGTAAAAAAACTTAATAATTACATATTAAAAAGCGTCACCCGTTACATCAGACAAATCTGCTTGAAATTTATGACTGAGTTTATGCAAAATTTCAATTTCGCTGTTATTTATATTCTTAAATATTTCCGTAATAAACTGTTTGATTTTCGGCATGTTGTCCTCAACAATTCTCCTGCCTTCTTCTGTAACTTTGAGAAAATAAACCAGTCTGTTATTTACATTTCCGTATTCTTTCGTTACCAGCCTTTTTTGTTCAAGAATTTTAAGAATTCTGTTTGTGTTTGATTTGTCTTTCATTATAATTTCGGACAATTGCTGCTGATAAATATTTTCCTTTGCACAAATTGTATCAAGAACAATAAACTGCTCGCCTGTTATACCGATATTAAGCGTTTCAAGTTTATTTTTAAGCTCTATTTTCAGCCCTTTAATAATTTTGTCTATTGAATAAATAACCGTATCCACATAGTGTTCTTTATCAATATCAATCATTGTATTATCTCTCCCTAATTAACAATTACAATTTATCTTAAATCAAATCGATTGATATTGCAACTCATTAAAATTCTTATTTTTGTTTTTATCTTTTTATTTTTTCTGAGTAAGGCTCTTATATACTTCTTCAATTTTTCCTGCAAGATTATACTCGTCACTGAACAATTTTGCAAAGTTATCAAGCGAAAAACAAAGTTTATTATCTGTTCGGGGTTTATACACAGCACTAAGGTTATCAATAGTCACCCGTTCATTGCTCTCATCTATAAGTGCCATATGTTTTTCCAAACACATACTGCTTTTATTATTGACTCTTTTGATAATTATTTTATCAACTATATCCAACACAACAGGAAGCCCGTCTTTTTCTATTTTCGTAATAGTTTCACACTGCTGGTTTGAAAATACGCCCCTTGCTTTTCCTAAAGCTATTTTATCCTGCAATGTGCTGCCTATACGTGTTCCGAATGTCGGGATTTGACTGTTATTTTGTATCTTATTTATTTTCATAATTCATTCCTGTTTCTATAAACAATTGTAAATATAAAATTTGCCATTAAGCATTTATATTATGCCAGATTTTTTCAAAGGAAACAATCATTATGAAAAAATTTTTTGAAAACTGTATACACCTTTACACAATGTACGGTTATTGACTGTCACAATGAGTAAGGCGAGCAAATTTTTGTGTAAAAGTGTATAATTAATACAGACAAATGATGGCATTATCTTTTCAAAACCTATATAATATACTTACAAACAAAGAGGTTTTTTAATGAAAAAGTTTATATATTTTACAGCAATTATAATGTCAGTAATTTTTGCAGCACACCATTTCCTGACATGCCAAGCCATTGCGGAATTTAAGCCAATGGACTTTCATAATTATCCCGTAAAAGAAGATAAATATGTAGATGTAAAAATATCCAAACCCCTGAAACAATCTTCTGTTCAGATTACATCAAATACATATGAAACTGATAATACAAAAACAACACAGAAACATAAAAAAACATCGCACAATAAAAAAGGTAAAAATCTCGGAACAAAAATTCCTAACTGGGTATATGATAATACAAGTTCTTCTGACATGTACTATAACGTTATAAACTCAAATTCAGTATTTTTCACTTATGCCGACTGTCAGGCAGGAAAAACCAAACTGCAGATGATTAAACAGGCATTGAGCAAATCAGGGATAATGGGACGTTATACTGACAGAACAGAATTGAAACCGGCAGGTTCCACGCTTGTCGCAACATGCAGCAAAGCATATAAAAACGGTGTTTGTACTCCCCAAAAAAAATCTCCATACGCATGCAAGTGCGCAGTGCATTATCTTTTGGATAATTGTAAAGGCAACGTATGTGTAATAAACGCAAAAGAAAAACGTATGGTCAAAATTAACCCGAACGCCGAACAGCTCGAAAAAAGACTGAAAGAAGTCAGAGAAACCTGGAAGTAGCCAAAAGCATCAGTCAATTTTCTTTAAATAAAGTTCCTCATACAGAACGGCTATAAGTGCTGCAAGAGCCGGTGCAAAAATTACACCGACAAAACCGATATATTCGGCTGCAATAAACATAAACAGGAATATTACTATCGGGTGTATTTGCATTACTTTTCCGAATACATACGGACGTACAAAGTTATTTTCCACAAGCTGCGCCAGAACAAAAACCGATACGACAGAAATAATAGCAAAAGTTCCGGATTCATAAACTGCTATTAAACATATTATAAGCGCAAACGCCGGACCGACTACAGGAATTATGTCAAAAACAGCCGTCAAAATAGCAAGAAGAAGCGCATACGGAACTTTTAGAAGTAATAAACCTATCAGCATAACCAATCCGACACTTGATGATGTTAAAATCAAAGCAATTACATATCCGCCCATTTTTTCGGAAATAATCTTGCCGACTTCTTCTGCTTTTTTACGCATATTAGACGGGAATGAACGCAAATAAAAGTTTTTTATTTTTGATTTATCTGATACAATGTTAAAAATTAATATAACAGAAACAAGCAGGTACATACAGGCTTTGCCTACACATTTTCCTATATCAATAGCATGACTTACCAAATCAGATGATGACATGGACATTTGTTCCATAAAGAGGTCCGCATCATTAGCAAGAAAATGGAATTGTTTTAAAAACGGAATCCCAAAAAGAAATTCATCAAAATTATCTATATAATTCGGTAATTTATCCATAAATATACTTACCTGTTCAAAAGACAATATACAAAGAGGAATGAAAATCAAAAGCATTAACAAAATAATCCCTGCCGTCACTATCTCTGTCGCAATGCCCCTGGGCAGCTTTTTAGATAATTTATCAACAATAGGATTAAGAGAACACGCTATAACGAATGATGCAAAGAACATGATTGCGATGTCTTTACAGTTAAATATAAAAAATAAGAATAAAACTACAATAAGCGTAAATGTGATATATTTAAATTTAACGTATTTATTAAATAAATCTTCAAACATAAAGCCCCCTTCGCATTAAATTATGAGTTTATTATATAATTAACTTATGATAAAAAAAATATTATTTGTTACATTTTTAATATTTTTTATAAACACATCACACTGCTGTGCAAATAACTATGAGCAAATAGATTTAAAAACAGCAATAGATATTGCTAATAAAAACAATCTTGACATAAAAGCTTCAAAGTTTAATGTTGATATTGCAAAAAACGAGATAAAAATATCAAACCGATTACAAAATCCGTCAATTGTAACAACCTGGAATTTCGGAGATGCAGGTAAAGGAAACCCAAACCAAATAGGTCTGGCAGAAACAATTGAGCTGTTTAAACGAGCTCCGAGAAAAAGACTTGCACAAACTAATTACAATTTAACTCAGGAAAATTATGAATATCAAAAATTCGATTTAAAAATGGATGTTGCGGAAGCCTACATAAAACTTGTAGTAGCAAAATCTGTCCTGCAAAAATATGAACACCAGCAGAAATTCCTGGAAGAATTGCTCAAAATATCCAACCTGAATAACAAAGAAAAAAACAGACTCGACCTTGATACCATTGAAGCAAGAATAGCGTTAAACCAGATTATAACAGAAGTAAACAAAGCAAAAACAAATGCAAAAACGGCACGTATCAGTTTTAACAGAGTAATAAACGCTCAGGACACAAATTATGATTCATTAGATACAAATCTGTCAAAAGAAAACGGTATTACGGGTATAAACATACCCGAAACTTCCGCAAAATTACCGCCGTTTAAATCAATCGAAGATTCAGCAATACAAAACAGATATGATATCAGAATAGCAAAAAATCAGATTGAGCTTGCCAAAAAGAAACTGACTGTTGTAGTCCGCCAGAAAGTACCGGATATAGAAATTGCCGCCGGATACGGATATCAGACAATAGGTCTTGCCGATGACAATAAACACAAATCAGGAGCGTTTTTAGGTGCTAATCTCGTTAATATTCCTGTTCTTTACAGTTACAGACCTGAGATTAAAAACGCACAGATGGAAATAGAAAAAGCTAACCTTGAATACATCTCAACGGTTAACAAAGCTAAAAAAAGTGTCGAAATAGCTTACGAAGACTTCATAACAGCTCAGCTTAATCTTGACAGTTATAATGACAAAATTTTGAAAGATTCAGAAGAATTATTTGCATTGTTTGAACAGAAATACAAAGTTGAAAATGTCGATTTTGCAACATTGGCAGCTGTTGAAGAATCTTATCAGGATTTGGTAGTCGGGTATTCGGAAGCTTTGTCCGATTACTATACAAGCTGGATTAAGTTTCTGAGAGAGATAAATTCTGAAGATTTTTCTTTTGATAAAAAAGAGAATATATGATATAACTTAATATTATAACGGAATGTGGAAAATACGGTTTTACGATAAAAGGAGCTTAAATGAAGAGTATAATTTTAGCAGGGGGGAGCGGAAGCAGATTATGGCCGCTGTCAAGGGATGAATACCCAAAACAGTTATTGTCATTTGACGAAAGCGAAAGTCTGCTGCAAAAAACTTTTAAAAGACTTAAAGCTTTTTCTAAACCTTCTGAAATTGTAACTATAACAAACATCAAACATTATCAGAATATCAGACTACAGCTGAATAAAATTGATAAAGACAATATTGTTTTAGGAGAGCCTTTAGGGAAAAATACAGCACCTGCAATAGCCTCGGCATTAGAATACTTTAAACAAACAGGGACAACTGATGATATAGTACTAATCGTACCTTCTGACCATTTAATAAAGAATATTGACGGTTTTAATAAAACAGTTGAAAAAGGAAAAGTTCTTGCAGAACAAGGTTACATTGTAACATTCGGAATAAAGCCAAGTTATCCCGAAACCGGTTACGGATATATAAAAATCAACGGAAAATTGTCTGACGGATATAAAGTTGAAAAATTTGTCGAAAAACCTGATTCGGAAACCGCGAAAAAATACCTTGAAAGCGGCGAATATTACTGGAACGGCGGAATTTTCATGGGTAAAATTTCCACATTTTTATCAGAGATTCAAAAATATGCATCTGATATTTATAAAAGACTTCCGGAGTTGGATTTTTCAAATGATTTAGTAATTAAATACCTGGCTTATGATAAAATGCCGTCAATTTCTATTGACTACGCTGTTATGGAAAAATCAGATAAAATTGCTCTGGTAGAATTATTATCCGACTGGAACGATTTGGGCTCCTGGCAGTCTTTATACAATGTTAAAGAAAAGGACAGCAACGGTAACGTTTTAACAGGCAAAGTCGTTGTGGATAAGGTTAAAAACTCATTTATATATTCGCAAAAAGAAATCGTTGCGGTTTCGGGTTTGGAAGACATTATTCTCGTCGAAACAGAAGACGCAATTATGGCTTGCAAAAAAACAGAATCTCAGAATGTAAAAAGACTTTATGAAAAACTGAAAGCTCAGTCAAGTGATACAACAAAACTTCATAAGACTGTTTACAGACCTTGGGGTTATTTTACATGTATGAACAGCGGTAAAGGATATTTAACAAAGACTATTTGCGTAATGCCCGGAGAAAAACTTTCAGTCCAGTCACATGAACACCGTTCGGAACACTGGGTTGTACTCGAAGGCAGAGCTTTGGTTTTAAAAGATGATAAACAATATAACATTGATGCAGGAGGAAGCATAGATATTCCTATAGGAGTTAAACATTCTTTGCAAAATCCTTATGATACCGAATTAAAAATTATCGAAGTACAAAAGGGTGATTACCTGTCTGAAGATGATATTATCCGGTATGAAGATTGTTACGGAAGAGTCTAATTCTATTCTTTAATTAAATTTGCGAACGGAATATAATTAAATCTTTCATACTTGTCGAAAGTTGATTTTCGGTCTTTAAAGAAGTCTTCCTTAACTTCTTTCCACCTGTCGTTTGCAAAATCATATGAGATAAACCATGGATTTTCTTTGTTTGCATATCCGTCATATTTGAACCCTACCTGCGGATAGAGTTCTGTTGAATTTTCTACAAGGATATAAACCAGCGTTCCGCTTTCGTTTGCTCCGCTTGAATATTCGTTGCATATAAAATAATCATCACACACGTAATATCTGTTCCTTGCGCCGCCGCTTACGACATGAACAGGCTTACGGTTGACCATCGTGTACATGTCATAAATCACACCTTTCCAAGCTCCATCTGCAATCTCGCCTATAACTAATTCTTCTATTCCGTCTCCGTTGACGTCATAATATATATAGCCGGTTTTCTTCAAAACATTTTTGTCAGAGTGCGCAAGGACATTATACATATAGCTCATATTTTCCTGTTCAAGCTTTGTTGAATCCCATTTTTCTTTGATTGCGGTTACGTGTTTTTTTAAGATTTCACCGTATAAATCTTCACCTTTTGTTCCTCCGGCATAAAAATATTTACAACCCTTCTTAGGAATAATATTTTTTGCCGCAAAATCTGCATAATCATAAAGAGCATCATACGATTCGGATTTTTTATTAACGTAATCGTACTGAACATCAGTCGGATGGTGCAAAACCATATCATATACAACACCTTTTCTGTCTTCAAATTCGCCGACTTTTTTGCTTCCCGGCATCATTGCGTGGTCTGACGGATTTTTAAACATCTGCAATCCGAAAGCAAATCCTCCAAAACCTGCTTCTTTAGAAGGTTTGTCATACATATATATTCCGTATTTTGTCTTTTTTACAATGTACTGTTCACGCAGTCTTACAGGAACATAAAAAGAGAAAAACCTGTTTGATATATTAATCTGCTCATGCTTTTTCAAACCAAATCCCCATTTCATATCTGCATAAACGGAAAGAGTCGTTGTACAAAAAATTAAAAATATAATAGCCAAAATTTTCCTCATTATTAACTCCCTTTTTTACGTGCTTACTTATACTAACACAACCGTATAAAGTTATGAATCAGATGTTTTTTCCTGTTTTAAATTTATTTTTTTACGCATATTGTCTGCAATTACACCCAGCTGATTTAAAATTATACCTGACAGAAAACCCAGTGCGATTGATTTGCCGCCAGAAACAAGTTTTGCTGCTGAATACATAGCTGCCGCAATACCGCCTGCAACGGGAATTCCTGATTTTAACATTATAGATGCTCTTTTATCATTGTCTTGCGCATGTCCCAAACCTATAGAAAGTGTTACAAAAGAAAGAAGTATTGTTAAAACATCAGTCGGAGCAGAACCAAGCCTCAAATCTCTTACTTTATCAAAAAATTCTTTACTCTCAAGTTCTACAGATTTATCAAATAAATTAACCGCTTTTTTCAAAGATAATAAGGCTCCCGATTTT
>ONVC01000128.1 GCA_900321205.1 uncultured Acinetobacter sp.
CGGGAAATATTCCAAAATTCTTTTTGTGTCTTTTCTAAAGATTTCAGAATTTCCTGTGTTTTGTCGTCAAACTTTTCTATCATGATAACTTAATATTATCACAAAATCTGAGGGTAAATTATTTTCTTTTCAGAATACTTATGGTATCCGCATTTTGTTCAAACATAAATTTTTGCGACCAGTTTCCGAAACATTTTTCCGTAAAATCTTTTGACTGTGCCATTTGTTTTTCGGAATACTGTGAAACACATCCCCAGGTTGAGTTTTCCAAATCTTTTCTGTTTAATCTTGCCCTTAAAGTTGCAACATATTCGTAGGTACTTTCGTCTTTGTATGTTCCGTCCATTAATCCCTGTTGTAAAGACTGGAAATAATTCGCAACAAATTCATCATAGAAATTTCTTTTAAATTTCATATCGTAGTTGTAAGCAAAAACCTGTGTGCCTGCACATGCTGATATTAGTAGTAATAAAATATATTTTTTCATAAGAACGCCTTACATTGATATTGTTGTAAAAGGGTTTAACATTGTTGAATTTACGCCTGCTTCCTGGGCAAAAACTTTGCTGACAGTTATAACAAGAATATTTATAAATACGAGGATTCCCAATATTATTAATATTTTCTTCATCAATACTTTCCCTTATAACTCAATGATATCCCATTGTATAGTTAATGATATCCTCTTTTTGGTGTAATTTTGAAAAATTTGTAGTAAAATCTGAAGTATGGAAAATGAGATAAATTTAAGAAATTATGCATATTTAGGCGATGCGGTATGGGAATTGTATATCCGCGAAAAAACAATTCTTATGACCAATAACGCACAAAATCTTCACAAACTTACGACAAATTATGTTAAAACATCATTTCAGTGTAAACTTTTGCACGAATTGGAATCTGAATTAACCGAAGAAGAAACCGATTTGGTGCGTAGAGCAAGAAATTTGCCGATTCCTGTCGGCAGGCGCAATATGCAGTCCGAATATCGTCAGGCAACTGCTTTTGAAGCCCTTATAGGCTGGTGGTATCTGAATGATAAGCAAAGATTGGAAAAAATTTTAGATATAATTAAATTTTAAGACCTCTTACAAAGAGGTCTTGGTCTCGAGTTTATATCAATATTGCCTATAAATGGTTTTGAACAATTTATATTAAATTCAAACAAAAAATTACTTGCTATTTTTGAAGCAAGTAATTTTCTATTATATACAAATCTTTACAAAATTGAAAAAAACTAATTTTGAGCAAGTTTTTCACGAACCAAAGTTTCAACTTCTGCAAGCACATCCGGATTTTCTTCCAGATATTCTTTTGCTTTTTCTCTGCCCTGTCCGAGTTTTTCATCCTTGTAACTGAACCATGCTCCGGCTTTGTTTATAATATCAAGGTTAACGGCAACATCCAAAATATTTCCGATTTTAGAAATGCCTTTGCCGAATACTATATCAAATTCCGCAGTTCTGAACGGAGGAGCAACCTTGTTTTTCAAAACTCTTACTCTGACATGGTTTCCGATATCTCCGTCTTCCCCTTTTAAGCCTTCTGTTCTTCTGATTTCCATACGAACAGAAGCGTAATATTTTAAAGCATTACCGCCGGTTGTGGTTTCGGGATTTCCGTACATAACGCCGATTTTCATACGCAATTGGTTAATGAAAATAACGGTCGTATTCGTTTTCCCGATAATACCTGTTAATCAATGCTTTTGACATCAGACGAGCCTGCAAGCCCATCTGCTGATCTTCCATAGAACCTTCGATTTCGGCCTTTGGAACAAGTGCGGCAACAGAGTCAACAACAACGATATCAACTGCGCCTGAGCGTACAAGTTCTTCCGTAATATCCAATGCCTGTTCTCCTGTATCAGGCTGTGATATCAGTAAATTATCTACATCAACTCCTAAATTTCTTGCGTATTCAGGATCAAGAGCGTGTTCAGCATCAACGAATGCTGCAATTCCGCCTTTTTTCTGACATTCAGCAACAATATGCTGTGCCAAAGTTGTTTTACCTGATGATTCAGGACCATAAATTTCAATGATACGGCCTCTCGGAACTCCGCCGATACCCAATGCGACATCTAACGATAATGCACCTGTCGGAATTGCGTCTACATTTACTGTGGCTTTATCCCCAAGTTTCATTATTGAGCCTTTTCCAAAATCTTTCTCAATTTTTTCGATTGCTAATTTTAGTGCTTTATTTCTTTCGTCACTAATATTTGGTGTCGGTGAATCTTTCACTGCCATTGTTCTCTCCTTGTTTTTTGCATGCCTCTACATTCACACTATATAGTGTGAATGCGACAGATACGGTCATGCGGGATTATTCCCAAACATAAACTTCTTTTTTCTTATA
>ONVC01000123.1 GCA_900321205.1 uncultured Acinetobacter sp.
TTTTTTATTTGCAAAACCCTTTGAAACTCTTGTGTTGCAGAGGGTTTTGCATTTTTTATTATCGATTCCATATAATTTTGCGATTACGCTTGAATTTTTGTTTACGAGCCTATATTATAGGCTCGTAGGAGAGACGTTTATGGGTAGAATTTCTAGAACTGAAGACAACATGTTTGACCTTCCAAAGGGTGCTTTTTTGCGTAATGGAGTATACGTTTATGTCAATACATCCAACCGATATATTTCTGCTGCCAATCGGAAAAATGGAGGAAAAGGATATACTGGACATGACAGTGTATGCATAGGTGTTTTAGTGGATAAGAATAACATGAACGAAAAAAAATTTTTTGCCAATGAAACATACAAAGAACTTTATTTGAAATCCGAACTACCAGAACCACCGGTTTTTGCAGACAGCATCGCTGTAGGCTTTAATGACTGGCTGTCTCAGTTTGCGGAATTATCTGGTTTGATAGAAGATCTCAATAGTGTGTTTGATGTGGCTGATTCAAGGCTAATTCTTGATCTTGCTTCTTACATGATTTCGAGAGAATCAGCAGTAATGCAACACTTTCCTGCCTGGGCCAGAGAACATATGATTTTTTCAGAGGAGATCCGCAATGATACACAAATCGGTAAGTTTCTTAAAAACGATGTAACTGTTTCCAAAATTAATTTATTTCGTGATCTTTGGTTCAAGCGCAATATAGGAGAAGGGAAAATATACCTCTGCTATGATTCCACCAATGTAAACTGTCAGGCAAGGGGTGTATCTATAGTGCAAATGGGGTATGCCAAAGATGATGACACCCTTCCTCAGGTGAATACTGACTATGTTGTAAGGCAGCAGGATGGATTGCCGTTGACATACCTTCATTCTCCAGGATCTGTTACTGATATAGCACAGGCACAGGAAATGATTGACTTTATCAACAAAGGAAAGAAATTAACAGGAAAGGAACTGAATATCTGCATGATCTGCGATCGCGGATATATTTCTGAGAAGAATGTCAGAATGATGGACAATTTTGGAATATCATATCTTCTGATGCTTAGAACAAATTTTTGTCTGTATAGAGATTTGACAGACGAAACCATCGATCAAATTAAGACATATAAAAATGAATTGAACTGCGATGAAGGCGAAGAATTGTATGGGATAACCCGTGAATGTACTCTGTATGAAAATGGCCCGGAGTGTTATGCTCAAATAATATGGAGCAACAACAAATACCTTTCAAACCGAAGAGAGATTGGAAGAATAATAGAAGCGGAAAGGAGAAGAATTGAAAAATTTATTGAGGAAAACAAAGGGAACTTCATAAATGAAAAAGATGTTCCAAAGTTTCCTTGTTACTTCAAACTAAAAACAGAGCAAGGCACTCCCCAAAAAGAGGAACGACAAAAACGTGGGCGTGGAAATTCTACAAAAACAGTTGAAACTCCAACATTAAGAATTCTTGGATATGATGATATCGAATCAGAAATTAACCGAGAGTATCAAAAAGGAGGCATAATAATCCTGGTTACCAAAGATAAACTAACAGTGCAGGAAACGATCAACGAATATAATAAGAGAGACTGCGTAGAAAAAGTTTTTGAAGCGTTAAAAAGTCATATGGGTATGGATAAAATTGGAGTGGCAACAGAAAATGCTATGCATGGTAAAGGATTTATTTGGTTTGTAGCGTCTATCATTCATGCCTCTCTATTTATAGGAACAAAATCGTTGCGTACATCTGATAAAAAACGCTACACGGTTCCCGCAATGGTAGATCAACTTGAAGCGATTAAGGCCGATAAAGATCTAAAAACAGGAAAATACAAACGTCGATACAAGATTACAAAAATACAGAATAATATTTTGAAACAGTGGAAAATTGATGAGAATCACATTGATGATAGAATCAAGTTACTAGGTTAATAAGGCTCCTACGAGCCTATAAAATTAGAAGAAGTTAGGGGTACATATGGGCAGTCCCGAAGTTGTAACCGTCATAATTGTTTTTAACTTCATTACGGTATTTGTCAAGTCCGTAATAAGACAGAACTTCATTGGTCTCTTCTTCAGTAAAACCGATCGCACGCGAAAGC
>ONVC01000054.1 GCA_900321205.1 uncultured Acinetobacter sp.
GGACAGACTTTATTAACTATCTCCGGGACCGCGATATCAGCAGCGTATTCCATATTTTTGGAATCTATGATAAGTTTCCTTTTCATCCCTGCATAAATAACTGCCGCACCCACATTTCCGGTCTTTGCAAGAGCCTGTTCTCTTTGCATTCTCCCGTAAAGCTGTGTTTTTCTCTTATGGTGTCCGAGAAGTGCATGTCCCATTTCGTGCCCTATTACCAAAGCAAGCGCATCTTCATTGTTTTTAAAAGTATCAAACATAGCGGTCGTCAACACTACCAGGTTTGAACCGTCTGAATATGCGTTAGGTTCATCAACATTTCTCTTAATACAGATTCTCCAATTCATATAATCAAGCTTGTTTGCACGGATTAATTTTTCGGCAACACGATATACTATATAAAAATCTTCCGTGTCAGCCTGAGTTATGTAATATTTTGAATGCTTTTTAGCCATTTGTTTTTCATACTCTTTGTACTTTACTTCATCCTGTTTCAGCTTGGCATTATAATCCGCGGCAGGAATATTCTTATAATCGCCGAATTTCATAATATGCGGATCTTTAATATTTGCAGGTGTAACACTCGCTATATCAAAGTTTTGCGTACGATTATTAACAACATTTTTTGTTGTCGCATACTTTTGCGCATGTTTCATTTCTTTGACCTGAGTTTTTACATAATCTTTTGCTTCAACACAGGAAAGTCCTACCATTAATGCAACACTCATAATAAATATTTTTTTCATATATACTCCTATTTTATGAGTATAATATCATACTTTATTTAAAAAAACAAATAAATTTTCTTTTTCTCGCTTAAATCCGCACCTTAATAAACAAAGGGCAGATGCACGGTTTTGAGCCTCTGCATATACCCTTCCCTTAAACCAGTTTAAAGACATTTTTAAACATTTTATACATTTTTCATGCATTTTTCTTTTTGCAAATCCGTTAAGATAAAGCTTTCCGTCCTTGCTCACAAAATAATATATACCGCCTATCAGCGTTCCTGCCGTTTCAAAAAGATAAAAAAATGTATTTTCACAAATATATTCAAAAGAACTCGGGTCGGTAATTTTATCCTGAAGAGTTTCATAAAGGTTTTTACATTCTTCTTTGTATTTATTAAACTCTTTTTGTGATGGTATCCAAACATTAATCATATTTTATCCTTACTCAAACCCTGAACAATATTAATTACCGGTTCTGTGTTTTCATAAGACTCGTCATCCAGTCCGAGAGCCAGACGCTGACCTTTCTGAACCTTTCCTATTGCGGATATAAGAAAATCTATTGTTGCAACGGAGTTCTTTGGCATTTCCAAAAACTCGATATCCGCTCTTGTGAGTTCTCGCGAGTACTCGTCAAGAATAAACTCAAGCAGAGAAAGAGTTTTATCATAAAATTTTATATGTTTTTCGTTTATCTCATTTTTTCTTTCACGAATGTCATCTTTTTTATCCATAATATTCCTTTATAATAAAAAGCCCGAAAGCAGGGAATAAACGTACACATATAGGAGTGTGGGGGGTGATATTCCCCCATTGAGAGAAAGGTGAAACGATGAAAAAGCTTTCGGGCAAAGATATTCTATTCACATATTCATTTTCGGCTTTTTGATTTTTTAACCTCTTCTTTATTCCCGTAAAAATCACAGGCAAACTGTTTGATTACACCGTTCCTGTATTCTTTATTAATCCCGTATCGCCAGCCGTAAGGCTTTGATTTAGAGTTTTTGAAATTAAGCTGTTTAAGGGAATACTTAATATCCTCTTTAACGCTTTGCATTAAAGCCTGCGCATTAAGTCCGGCAGCAGAAATTTTATTCATTCCGCCTGCAAAATTGTACTCGACAAGTTCTGCAACGGGCTTTCCGCAAACGGGACAAAACCCGAGAGCAAGTGTTCTTGATGAAGAAAGTGAAGTTTCACTTAAACAATAAACCTCATCAGCCTTAAACTGACAGCAGTGACGCATATATAAAACCTCCGGCATAACAATGTAATCCCGTCTGAATAAGACAAGGTTACATCTGATTTGTGATACGTAAAATTTTGGGCATAATATACCCCGTACCCTTGAATGATTTATCCTGCGCCGTTTTCACATTGCTTCAAAATCAGGTACAAATACATACTACTACATTTTAAATTTTTACCTATGGATTGTAACAATTTGTTTACATCTAAACCCAGAGGTAAATGTACATAAGCCTTTTAGCCTGATTAAAACCCTTACAATTCAATAATGAAGTAATTTTTAGCAGGTTTAATTTTAATTGTAATTTGAAAGAAATTTTTGTTTCGGATAAACTAAGAACAGGGATATAAAAAGGAGTTGAGAGAATGAAAGCAATTGTTTTTGATAACGAACTTAAACTTGATACAAACTATAAAAAACCTGAGCCAAAAGAAGGTGAAGCGCTTATAAAAGTATCTCTTGCAGGCATTTGCAATACTGACTATGAGATTACAAAAGGGTATATGGGTTATGTTGGTGTCCTCGGTCACGAATTTGTCGGTGTTGTCGAAGGGGTAAATTCAGACAAGCCTGAAGATAAGAAATGGATTGGAAAAAGAGTTGTTGCCGAAATCAGTTACGGCTGTGATGACCCGTCTTGTGAATGGTGCGCTCAAAAAAATTACCGCCACTGTCCAACGCGTCATACGCTCGGTATCGTTAACAAAGACGGCTGTTTTGCTGAATATATGACAATGCCTTTAAATGTACTTTTTGAAGTCCCTTCTAACGTACCTGATGAACAGGCAGTTTTTGTTGAACCGCTTGCTGCTGCGTGTGAAATAAGCGAACAACTGCATATCGAACCTATGAAAAAAGTTCTTGTATTAGGTGACGGAAAACTCGGTTTAACTACAGCTCTTACACTCCACGCTCAAAACCTTGATGTAACGCTTGTCGGTAAACACCAAAATAAACTTGATATCGCCAGCAAACAAGGTGTTAAAACAAAACTATTACAGGATTTAAAAATTGAGAATATTTATGATGTAGTAGTTGAGGCAACAGGAACGGCAGGAGGTTTTGAAACATCTATGGCACTTACAAAACCCAGAGGAGTTCTGGTCTTAAAAAGTACGGTTGCAACAGGAAAAGAGCTAAACCTTGCTCCTATTGTTATTAATGAAATAACTGTTCTCGGCTCACGCTGCGGTCAGTTCCCACCGGCATTAAGACTTCTCGAGAACAACAGAATCGATTTTAAACCTTTTATCTCAAAAATCTATTCTATAGATGACGCTATTGAAGCGTTTGAAGCAAACAAAGCAAAAGATACGATTAAAATCTTAATAAAGATGTAGGATTCCCCACACCAAACGACTTGGGTGTTCAACCGACTAATTACATTTACCCCCCCTAGACCATTTCTCTGAGTTTTTTAAGCTGGTCACGGATTTCTGCGGCACGTTCAAAATCAAGAATCTTAGCAGCTTTATGCATGTCTTTTTCTAGTTTTGAGATGAGTTTAGGCAAATCTTTTTTATCAATACCGAGGTCAACCATTTCTTCCGCAACAATATCTTCAAAATCACGGTAACTTGCAACGAGTGAAAGCAGATTATTTTCGATAGGTTTTTTTATTGTTTGCGGAATAATGCCGTATTTTTTATTGTGTTCAAGCTGAATCTCACGTCTGCGGTTTGTTTCATCAATTGCTCTCTGCATAGAATCGGTTATCTTATCAGCATACATAATAACTTCACCGCAGGCATTACGGGCAGCACGTCCGATTGTCTGAATTAAGCTTGTATCGGAACGAAGAAATCCTTCCTTATCAGCGTCCATAATCGCAACCAGCGAAACCTCAGGTATGTCTAAACCTTCTCTTAAAAGGTTTACACCAATCAAAACATCAAACTCGCCCAAACGCAAATCACGCAAAATCTCAACACGCTCAATAGATTTTATACCGCTATGCAGATATCTTACTCTGATTCCTTCCTGTAAAAAGAAATCGCATAAATCTTCAGCCATACGTTTGGTAAGTGTTGTAATCAAAACACGTTCGTCTTTCTTTGCTCGTTTAGCAATTTCTTGTTTCAGGTCAGATATTTGTGTTTCAATAGGTCTTACTGAGATTTTCGGGTCAACAAGACCTGTCGGACGTATAATTTGTTCTACAAGCTGAGAAGAAGTTTTCTTTTCAAAATCACCGGGAGTTGCTGAGATATAAATTTTTTGCCCGACTTTTGTGAAAAACTCATCCCATTTTAGCGGTCTGTTATCCTTTGCGCACGGAAGTCTGAAACCAAAATCAACAAGAACCTGTTTCCTTGATGCATCTCCGTGGTACATTCCGTTTAATTGCGGAAGCGTAACGTGAGATTCATCAATTACTGTTAAAAAATCACCTCTGAAGTAGTCCAAAAGAGTTGCAGGGGCAGAACCCACAGGTCTGCGTTCAATTATTCTCGAATAGTTTTCTATCCCTGAGCAGTACCCCATCTCTTTAATCATTTCCATATCATACTTAACTCTCTGCTGAAGTCTTTGGGATTCAAGGATTTTATTTTCAGCTTCAAGTTCATTTACTCTGTTGCGAAGCTCTGTTCTAATCATATCGAGAGTTTCTTCTTCGTTTTCGTCATACGCAATATAATGAACTGCAGGATAAATATAAACACTTTCGGGTGCTTCAATTATTTCGCCTGTAAGATGGTCGATTCTTACAATTTTTTCAATCTCATCACCAAAGAAATAAATTCTTGTAACTATCTTTTCATAAGCGGGCATGATTTCCAAAATATCACCTCTTGCCCTGAATGTAGAGCGTTCAAGCTCAAGGTCATTTCTTGTATAACGTGTCATAACAAGGTGCTTGATAAGTTCATTACGTTCAAGTTCATCACCTACTGAGATTTTAATAGTTCCTTTAAAATAACTTTCAGGAAGTCCCAAACCGTATATGCAGCTGACAGATGCAACAATTATAACATCATTTCTTTCATAAAGACTTCTGGTTGTATTATGTCTTAAACGGTCAATTTCATCATTAATACTGGCAGATTTTTCTATATACGTATCCGTTCTCGGAATATACGCTTCCGGCTGATAGTAGTCATAATATGAAATAAAATATTCAACCGCATTATTCGGGAAGAGTTCTTTAAACTCATTATAAAGCTGAGCAGCAAGGGTTTTGTTGTGCGCAATGATAAGCGTTGGTTTCTGAATACGTTCAATCACATTAGCAATTGTAAACGTTTTACCCGAACCTGTTATACCCAAAAGAGTCTGGGTATCATCACCCCTGTTAACCCCTTCTACAAGTTGCTCTATTGCTTTCGGCTGGTCACCTGACGGCTTGTATTTTGAAACAATCTCAAATTTTCTTTCCATAAAGATATTATAACCTTAATACAATATTATGTATATCGTTAAAACAGCAAAATGGCAGTGTAAAAACTATTATTTGAGACAATCGGCATTTTTCAGCAATTTTTCGCTTAAAGACAATATTTTGTTCCCTACTTTCGGATAACGTTTAATAATTCCATTTGCTTTATCAAGAAGCTTTAAGACAAGCGAATGGAACGGATGAAACTCGTTGTCCTTGAATATATTAATTCCGCTGCTAACTTTAATTTCTTTTACTGATTTATTCTTTTTATATAACGGCACTTTTCTATATTGACGCACATTCCTGCATGCATCTATCTTAATCGGCATAAATACAAAATCTCCTACCCTTTACATATTTATTGTACATTTAACACTATTTTAATGTCTACACATTTTGTTTGTCAATGACTGACTATACAAGGAACATGGGTTATATTTTTCTTTGCAAAATTCTATTTTGTACACAGGCTGAATATATCTTCAAAGCTTTTTATTCTGAAAAAGATATTGTGTCTTGCATTTTGCACCAGACGGATTCTGTCCCGATAATATTTTTTCTGCTCCGAAACATTAAACAAGGGGTCACACTCTCCAAATATTGCACAGTCATAAATATCTTTTATGTTTTGTTTTTGAGAGTTGTATATTTTTCTTAAACATTCAAACTCTTCTTCGCAGCTTATGAGAGTTCTTTTTGACGGGTGAAAGTTTTTGTACTCTTCTTCTGTTTTCACAAGATAATTCCTTGCAAACTCTTCTGCGTTTTCTTCCGTAATATTTATCAAAAGCTCTTGAATTTCTTTTGACAATCCCAGTTTTTCATCAAAAAGATAAGGATTACCGTCAAGTGCAATTTTTTTATTAACTTTAAAATCGAAATTAAATACCGAAGCAACAAAAACCCCTGCTGAAAAAGAAATTAAGTTAACTTCTTTGTACTCGGAAAAATCAAAATCCAGTTCCAGGTCCGTGTAATCATACAAAATTAAAACATCTGAAGCTGATTCTAAATGTTCAAACTCATACTCATCACAACCCCAGCCTGCAAAAAACAATAAAAGTTTATCACTATTTTTATCAATAAAATACTGTCTCATTCAGTTATATTATTTAAAATATAAACTGAATTCAATCATAAATATTATTCTGTTATTCAAATTCCCAAAAAATTTGGTATAATCAAAAAATGAACACAGAAACTTTTGAAACAAAATTATACGATTTGCTGGCAGACCACATTAACGGTATATATAATATTGATAAATATATTGAACTTCTGAAAATCGAAAACAGTTCTATACTTAACTATATTTTATCTCATGCTTATTATGAACTCGGCGATATAAAAAATGCTGAAAAATACAGAAATATTGCCGCCGGAATCAACTCTAACATTATATTTGAAGAGAGTTATGAAAACATTTTAACTTACATTTATCTTATATATACAACAATAACAACACAACCCTCGCTGTTTAAGGATGACGAAATAGATGAACTTATTTCTGATAATCCGTCTGCCGATGATTACTTAAAAGCATCAGAAGCGTACAGAAATAATAACGACATATCTAATGCAGTAAGAATAAACAAACTTGGTCGTGAAAAATTTCCAAACGAAAGTTCACTGCTGTTTGACCTTGCCTCTAACCTTCTCTATTCGAGAGATGTTAACTCTGCCTGGGAATATAACGAAAAACGTTTTGACCGCGTACGTTCAAAATTACCGCAATACCTTGACAGACCAAAATTTGAGTTACAAAACACCTCTGCTAAGGTTTACATTTACCCTGTTACAAAATTCGGAGATACAATATTTTTCTCAAGATACCTGTTCAAACTTAAACAGGATTATCCCGATTTGAAACTGATTTTCAGTCCGGATACTCCGTTAAGAACACTCTTTGAAGAAAACGGAATCAAAACTTATGATAAACCTGAAATAAACGATGTAGATTACCAGATATCAATTGAAGGTTTGGCTTATCTGTACAGAGACAGGGAAACAAAAGTTCTGACGGAAGGATACCTGAAAGCTGACAAAGAAAAAGCGGAATATTACCGCTGTAAGTATATCAATAAAAGTAAGTTAAATATCGGTTTTGTATGGAATACGTCCAAACAGTCTGATATCAGGAATATGCCGTTAGAACTGTTTGAAGATCTTTTCAGCCTTGATAACACTCAATTTTATGCACTGCAAAAAGATGTAAATATTCGTGAAGAATTAAACCTCAGCAGACATTTTATTCCGTGCCCTGTCAGACAAATGGCTGATTTTTCGGATACTGCAGCTTTTATTGAAAATCTGGATATCGTTATAGGGTGTGATACTTCCGTAACAAATTTATCGGGAGCAATGGGCAAGCATACTATAATCATACTTCCAACGCATGCCGACTGGAGATGGGAACTTTACGAGCAAAACTCTAATTGGTACAAATCTGTAAAACTGTTCAGAAAAAGACCAAATCAAAATTACGAAGAAGTATTTGAAAGAATTAAAAAATTTCTGCAAAAAATATTAAATTCCGATTAATTATATATTGAAGAATCATGCATAATGTTTTAAAATGCAAGATATAATCTGTGGTCATTTTATTTAGGAGAAAGAACTATGAGCAAAAAAACTTTGATAGCCTATTACTCTTATTCCGGGAATACAAGAGCTGTTGCAGAAAAAATAAAAAAACTTACCGGCGGAGACTTGTTTGAAATAAAGCCTGTAAAAAGTTATCCTGCAAATTACAATGATATGATAAATCTTGCACAAAAAGAAAAAGAAACAGGATATAAACCCGAGCTTACAGAAACAATAGATTTGGCTGATTATGACACAATTTATCTCGGAACACCCGTTTGGTGGTACACATTTGCATCACCGATAAGAACATTCCTGTCAGAAAATGATTTTTCGGGCAAAACAATTAAGCCCTACTGTACACACGGGGGCGGCGGAGCATCAAACACCTTCTCCGACATTAAGAAACTCTGTCCTGATGCTGTTGTTAAAGAAGGACTTGAATTCATAGAAAACTCTGCAAAAGATGCTGAGCTTGAAGCCTGGGTTAAATAAATACTAATATTCTGATGCAAAACCTTTAACAAGCATAGTTAAGACTTTTTCTATAAACTCTGCGTTCTTTTTGCAGTCCTGAATATCTTTTTCCAAATCTTTATCAAGCTGTAATGTTTGTTCCATTTCCATAATATATACCTCACAAAAACGACTATTCATAAACTTACAACTTATTTATCGGCATAAACTTAAAAAACTTTAGAGTTAAAATAGCAAATCTTCAAAATTGTTACATATATTTACATAGAGAAAGGCGAAGCCTTACGGCTTCGCCTTTCTTTTAAATTTATTCCTCTACGCTTTCTTTTTCTCTTTTTTAAGAAGTATCATACAGATACTAAGCGAAATTAAAGCTGATAAAATCCAGAAGTTTATTGCGCTGTTCCAGGAGAACTTATCAATTATATAACCTGTTCCTACGCCTGAAAGAATTGAACCTATATAACCGAACATTCCGCAGAAACCTGTCACTGCTGATGCAACCTTCTTTGAGCTGGATTCAACTGCTGATAAACCTCCGATTAACACCTGAGGTCCGCAGGTGAATACACCTATTGCAGATACATATACATAATCCATTATCGGTAACTGGTTAATCTTAAACAGATATATGCATATTGCCAAAAGTGTCAAACAAATAATATTTACGGGAGCTCTTTTTCCTCCGAATAATTTATCCGAAACAAATCCTGCACCGATTGTTCCCAAAACACCTACAAGAGGCAGGAAGCTGATTATTTTTGCAGCCTCTGCAATTGTATATTGCTTCATATCAACCTGATACATTACGAGCCAGTCAATTGTACCGTATCTTACAACGTAAACAAAAATGTACGCAACTGCAAGCAGCCATACTGTCGGGTTTTTAATAATATATTTTTTGAAAATATCGGAATATGTATAATTATCTTCTTCACCGGACTCTTTTACCGGTTCAACATAATCAGGGTCTTTATATTTTTCAATATCAGGAAGTCCGATGCTGACAGGTTTATCCTGAAGATTCTTATAAAAGAAGAAACAGAAAACGATTGCAAACATTGCTGGTACGTAGAATACTGATTCCCAGCCGTAATGAGTAATCAAAAAACCTGAAAGAATCATACTTATATATGTACCGACTTCGTGAGAAGATGACCAAAGTGACCACTTAACTCCTCTTTCTTTATTTGCAAACCAGTATGAAAGATTTTTGGCAATAGGAGGAAATCCCATAGATTGAAACCAGCCGTTGATACCCCAGAAGAAAGCCAGTAACCACAACAATATTGATATCGGCGGCAGTCCGAAAAATGTGATTTCTTTCGGCACAAAGTGTGCACAAATAACAAACAAAATATTAACCAAAGCAGAGATGAAAAGTGCAGTAGGCAAAATTCTCTTTGCGTTTGTATTATCTGCAATTATACCGTTAATAAATTTACCTGCGGCATAAGAAAAATAGAGCGAACTACCCAACAAACCGAGTTCAAGTTTACTGTACCCTAATGCCTCCTGAATAGCAGGAAGTGCAACGGAAATGTTTTTACGGCAGGTATAAAATATGATGTACCCGAAAAACATTGAGAAGAATATTTTCATTCTCCACATTGCATACGTTTTATCAATAACCTCCGGGTCAGTTATAGGTTCTGCCGGAGTCGGTTCTTTATAAAAATCTTTTAATTTGCTTAAAAATCCCATTCCTGTATTCCTCTTCAAAAACTCTCATAATTATACTATCTCACAAACATGAATTTTTATCCCAAAAAGAGTTTTTAAGCATTTGTTTTCAGTTTATGTTCCTGTTTTTTATTTGCTTCTGCCTGTTCAAATTTTTCTTTAAATACAGACGCAAGAGGTGTTGCAAAAAGAGGTGTAATTATTCTCTTTGTTAAAATCTGCATTGCAATATTTACACACAAAACTGTGAAGCCGGTTTTTGCAAGTTTAATTCTTCCTTCCATCTTTTTGGTATATTTTTTGATAAACTCTTCTTCTGTTGTAAGAACTTTAAGTTCTTCAGGAAGGCTGTTAAATTTTTCTTTTAAAACTTCAGGTTTTAAGGAGAAATCTTTGGTTTTTGCAAACTTATTATCAAAGATTGATTCAACCCACGCAGAGAGACCAAATGCAGTTGCAAGCTGCACGCCCACGTTCATAATACCGTTTGAAAGGTCGAGAGCTGCAACAAATTTTCTCTGGTCCTCAGGTATTCTTTCGTTATTCAAAGACTGAACTGTATAGTATGCACAGTTTACAGCATCTTTTGAAACGTTGGAAACAGTTGCAATTAATGCTGCCGTGGCAACAGTTGCTTTCGGATTCGCAAGTTTTTTACCTATATTTGAGTTATAGAAAGCATCGATAACTTTTGTAACTTTAGACATTAGTCATCTCCTCCTTTCTCAAGCTCATCTTTAAGGAAGTTCTTAAATTCTTCGATATTTACAACTTCTTTCAGTCCGTCAAGGTTCAGACTGTCAACGGCCTGTTCTATTTTTGCGTTAAAATTACTTATCTTTTCTTCAAGATTTTTCTTCTTAGCCGACATCTCGGGCATTATCTTTTCCATTATTCTCGGATAACACCAGTTGAGGAATCCGCAAGTGAACGGAAGTGTTGCAAGGGTAACAACAAGACCCATCTGAGTGTTCATTGTTTTTAATACCCGTTTTGCATCAGATACTCTTGATTTTACCAATCGCTTAACTTTAACGTTGTGCAAAATCTCTTCATAAGTTTTACCGAGATTCTTGACCGACTTAAAGTCTTCCATCTGCTTGTGAGTTTCCCAATCTTTTATGTGGTCCAGTTTTGCTTTTATGTCATGTGCGATTTCTTCCGCATTAATACCGTCAGGGAATTTATTCTCCAAACCAAGGTCTTTTATCATTTGGGTTATATTTTCCGGAGTACAGGTATCAATTGCTTTTTGAACATTAGCATTCTTTTTGTTAAAGAATCTTACTATACTTTTGCTTACAGCCTCAGATGTAACATCTTTTTCAATAAGTTTTTCTGCTGCTTCACTCAGCATTGTTTGGGTATCTTTACCCATTGATTTTGCTTTGTTATCCAGCATTTTTTCAAGATGCTTATTCAGTTTAAGAGACCAGATATCATCTATCGGTTTTCCGAATTTCTTTTCAATTTCTTCTTTATTAACTGTTTTAAACTCATCAAAGAATTGTTTTTTTGCTTTTTCAATATAATCCTGACAAACAAGTTCTTTATACTCAATTTGTTTTCCATCAGGTTTATATTTCATTACATTTCGCATTCTGTCAATTTCAGCTTTTTCTGCATCTATCTGACGTTTTTTGACTTCTTCTGCGATTTGTTTTTTATCATATTCCGGGTGTTCACGTTTTATAATACTCTTCAAATGTCTTTCCGTTGGACAGGCTCTTAAATCAGCTCTTGAACAAAGTCCTGCTTTGCCG
>ONVC01000057.1 GCA_900321205.1 uncultured Acinetobacter sp.
GTTTTCCGATTCTTTTCCGGGCAAAGAAAGCAGTTGTAGTCGGTGATGATAAACAATTACCACACCTTTCTTTCTTGGAAAAAGCAAAAGAACAGTCATTTATGTCACAGTACGGAATAGGTGACAGATACCAGCTTATGTGGAGATTCAGGACTAACTCCATGTTTGATTTGGCAAACTTTTACTCAATGCATCCGGTACTTCTTGACGAGCATTTCAGAAGTCTGCCGCCGATTATTAATTACTCAAACAAAGAATTTTACGGCAACAGAATAAAAGTTATGCGCAGAAACGATAACTCAAAGAAAGTCCTTGAAACTATTGTTGTTCCTGACGGAAAGGTTGACTTTGATGCAACAAGAAACCTGCCTGAGATAGAAGCGCTTGTAAAAAGACTTCACGAAATAGTAGCAGAGGATGAACGCAAAAACCCTGAACATCCTGTTTCAATTGGTATAATATCGCCATTCAGAGCACAGGTAGAGCAGCTTAAAATATCTGTCGCAAGAGTTCTTACCGAACACATGATAGAAAAACACCAGATAGAAATAGGTACAGCACATACTTTCCAGGGTGATGAAAGAGATATTATACTTATATCATGGGCTTATGCTAATAACAGCTTCCCTCAGAGTTTAATTTTCCTTCAAAAACCGAACCTCTTTAACGTAGCAATCACAAGAGCTCGTTATCAAATGATTAACTTTATCTCGAAAAATCCGAGAGAGTTACCAGAGGGGATTTTGAGAAGTTATCTCGGCTTTGTTGAAGAATACGAAAACAGGTATGAGTTATCTAAGAGTGACGAATTTGATGAAAATGTTTATAAAAACTCTTTTGAAAAAGAAGTAGCCGAAGCATTCCGCGCGGCAGGACACAAAGTTGTCTGCGGAAGTGAAATTGCAGGATTAAGCGTTGATTTACTTGTTGACGATAAATTTGTTATTGAATGTGACGGCGTAGAAGATAATAAAGTCAGCAGAGTTTCAAATATGAAAAAACAAACCATAATTGAACGTTCCGGCTTAAAAGTTTCTCGTATTTCGGCAAGGGAATGGCAATACTCACCAAAAGCCTGTATTGACAGGATTATAAACAGTAATCTTTAAATATAAGAAGCCCGTAATCTGAAATCAGCAAACTACGGACTCTTTGAGGAGAGAGGAGTAGTATTAAACTTGTGTTTTCCCTTTTCCCTTTCTCCGATATTTAGTTTAATGACTTATCTTTGTAAGTCAAGATTTTATCCCGCGAGTATTTATCCCTTGTGTATATATAAAGTATTTTTTACAAAAGAAGTTGCTAAAGATATTAATAAACTGTTACATAATTTTAAAACCATATCTCAAATAATCTCATACGTTTGTTTGATTACAAGGATGTAAAAATCTTATAGACTTATTATAGCAATTTTATGGGGAGAGATATGTCTAAAACAAATTTAGTTAAGTTACATCCTGAGAAAAAACAAAACAACCTGAAGGTTGTTACAAAACCTGAGATTAAAACTACAAAGTACAGCGACATTAATCTTAATAAGTGGAAAGAATATCCGCATATTAAAACAGATACCCTGTGGGAATTCCCGACAAGGTTGAAAGAAGGCGGTCATTCTAACGAATATCACGGAAATTATATTCCCCAGATAGCACAACAACTGTATGAAAGGTTTACGAAAGAAAACGATATAGTGCTGGATTTATTCTTTGGCTCGGGAACATCGGGAATTGAAGCATTGAATATGAACAGAAGATGCATAGGTGTCGAGCTTAAAGATGATTTGGCTGAAAAAGTTTCGGAAAAATTTACGGCAAAAGAACTGGTAACAGATGTTAATATAATATGTGCGGACTCAGCAAGCGAGATTGCAAAAGAAAAAGTTAAAGCAAGACTTGAAATTATGGGCAAAAAGCAGGCACAATTGCTTATTCTTCATCCGCCGTATGACGATATTATCAAGTTTTCCGATAAGAAAGAGGACCTATCAAACTGCTCTTCAACAGAGGAGTTCTATGACCTGTTTGAGAAAGTCGCAAAAAACGGATATGATTTGCTGGAAAAAGGAAGATTCGCCGCATTAATTATTGGTGACAGCTATAAAAACTCAGAAGTTCAGCCTCTCGGCTTTATGTGTATGGCACGCATGATGAACCTCGGATTTAAACTTAAAGGTATTATTGTAAAAGATATTCAGGGTAATGAAAGAGCCAAAGGCAAAACTGCTAACCTCTGGAGATACCGCGCACTTGCAGGCGGATTTTATATCTTTAAACACGAATACGTTATGATATTCCAAAAAGTCTGATTTTGCGTAGAGTGAGCGTAAGCGAAACTCGAAGTAACGCGTAGCTGACGAACGACTTTTTTGCGATAGTAAAAAGTAGTGAGTTACAGCGAAGCGTGGAGTAATAATCAGAGGGGGTAAATGCATTTTGGCTTTTAAACAAACTACTGACGGAATACTGGTTAATATAAAAATAGTTCCTAACTCTTCCAAAAACGATATTGTTTTGGAAGATGAGTTTGTAAAAGTAAAAATTACGGCTCAGCCGATAGAAGGGAAAGCAAACAAGGCACTGATTGAGTTTTTGTCTAAAAAATTTAAAATCCCGAAAACAAGTATTGAGATAGTTAAAGGTGAAACAAACAAAGAAAAAACTCTTTTTTTCAGAACTGATGATATTGAAAAACAGAGCTTAATTCTTTCTTCATTGACAAAGGGGTAAAAAAAATATAGTATTAGTATTAGGAAAGCAGGTATTTTAATATGTATAAACGTTGGTATGATGTTGATCCCACAGTAAGTCTGGCAGTTAGCCTTATGCGTAACTCCAACATTCTTACGCAATATAAATGTGCAGACCTAATCATTAAGACCTCAAAAGAGAACGGTATTGATTTGTCGGAAAACATACTTACTGATGCTTTTTCTTACGTTCTGAGAAGATGGTATGATACTGACCAAAAAATTGCAGAATCATTTGAATATTTAAAACTGCTTCCTGAGGCAATTCAAAAAGCAGTTGCGCTGGAAATAATCGATTTATTACAGGCAGAAGAAGCCGGCTAAATTATGAGTAGTTTTATATCCCTTATTACAAATCCTGCTTTAATTTCCGTAGTATTGTTATGTATATTATGCGTACGCAAAATTAATGTTTTGCTCTCTATCATAATAGCAACACTTTGTGCCGGTCTTATCTCTGGAATGAACATCAAATACGTAATGGATGTTTTCATTTCAGGAATGGGCGGCAACTCTGAAACAGCGCTGAGTTATATTTTGCTGGGAGCTTTTGCGGCAACGATGGCTCATTCCGGATTTACGGATGTAATCTCAAATAAAATCACAAGTCTTGTTTCCGGTAAAAAATTTGTTTTATTTTCTATAATAGTACTGATAGCAATGGCTTCGCAGAATATTATTCCGATACATATAGCCTTCATTCCCATAATCATACCGCCTCTTTTAGGTGTTATGAACAGTTTAAAAATTGACAGACGTGCAGTTGCGTGTACACTTGCTTTTGGGTTAAAAATGCCGTATATAGTCATTCCTGTCGGGTTTGGTCTTATCTTCCAAAACCTTATTGCTGATAATATGATACAAAACGGGGTAAACGTATTAAGAGGCGATATATGGAAATCAACTCTTATACTTGGTGTTGGAATGTTGGCAGGACTGCTTTTTGCACTGTTTATTTCATACAGAAAACCGCGTATTTATGAAACAAGAACTATTGCAAATAATAACATAGAGGAAGCAAAATTCAGAAAAAGACACTGGATAATAATACTTGCAGCCATTGCAACATTCATAGTCCAGCTTTTAACAAAATCCCTTCCGCTTGGCGCTCTTGTCGGATTAGGAATTATATTTACCTGCAGGGTTATTCCTCAGGAAAAGATGGACCATATGATGAACGAAGGCATATACCTGATGGGGTATGTAGCTTTCGTAATGCTTGTTGCGGCAGGTTTTGCGTCCGTACTTAAAGAAACCGGAGCAATTGAAACTCTTGTAAATCTTGTACTCAATTATTTACCGCACAATATTCTTCTTACATCTTTAATAATATTAATTATAGGCTTATTTATAACAATCGGCATAGGAACTTCGTTTGGTACAATACCGATTATTGCCGTATTATTTGTTCCTGTTTGCGTTAAAATGGGATTTAACCCTGAACAGATAGTAATTCTGATAGCAGCAGCCGCAGCGCTCGGAGATGCAGGTTCGCCGGCATCTGACACAACGCTCGGACCGACCTCGGGGTTGAATGCAGACGGGCAGCATAATCACATTTTTGATACCTGTATTCCAACCTTTTTGCATTTTAATACTGCTTTAATACTTTTTGCTTTAATAGGAATATGGTTCTTTGGATAAAAGATAACTATCAGGGGTAAATATCAGGGGTAAATATTAGGGGTAAATATTAGGGGTAAGTTTATTGGTAAAAAAAGAAACTCAGATAAAAAGCATAGAAAGAATGAAAAAACATGGTGAGGTTTTGACTGCTTCAAAAGAAGTTAAGTCGATGCTCAGCTTAATAGAAGATGAGTTTGACACACCTGAAAAATGTTTTCTTGAGCCTGCCTGCGGTGACGGTAATTTTTTAACAGGAATACTGAAAAAAAAACTGGAAAAAACAAAAAACGAAAACGATATTTTATCTGCCCTTAAAAGCATATATGGTATAGATTTACTCAAAGATAATATCCTGACCGCAGAGAAAAGACTGTCAGAACAATGTTTTGAGCATTACAAAACACTCTTAAAAAAAGAACCGGACAAAAGTTTTTCAGATAAAATTAAAAACATTCTGAAAAATAATCTAAAGCAGGGTGATTTTTTAACCGATAACTTTTTTAAAAATATCAAGTTTTGCGCCATAGTGGGCAATCCGCCTTATCAGATAATTGACGGCGGAGGAACGGGTGACAGTGCAAAACCTGTTTATAATCTTTTTATAGAACGTGCAAAATCACTTAATCCCGAACATATTCTTATGATAATACCTTCACGCTGGATGAAAGGCGGAAAAGGACTTAGCAAATTCAGAGAAAATATGATAAATGACAAGCAAATAAAGATATTGTACGATTTTGAAAACGGAAAAATTTGTTTTCCTGATTTGCACATTGACGGCGGAGTTTGTTATTTTCTCTTGTCAAAAAATTATAACGGAATGACCGAATACCACCATTTTGCATTAGACGGAACAAGAAGTATTACAAAACGGTTTCTGAAAAACAAATTTACAGATACGGTTATTCGTGATTACAGACAAATTTCCATCATAGAAAAAGCTATAAAGAAAGAGGAAGAAAAGTTTTCATCAATAGTTTTATCAAGGAATCCTTTCGGGTTTTATGCGGACTTATTTAACTCACCGGAACGTTACAGGGAAATAAAAGTTTATGATAATTATTGTGATAACTTATACAAAATTTACGGCGTAAAAGGTAAAAAAGGCGGTGCAAAAAGAATTACAGGATATATTAGTCCCTCTCTTATCAGAAAAAATAAATCATCTGCTGATAAGTATAAACTATTCTTTTCAAAAGCCTATACAACAACCTCAACAATTCCGCCCGAAATCATTTTTGCCGGACCTGAGGAAATTTGTACGGAAACGTTTTTGCAGGTTGGTTGTTTTGATACTAAAAAAGAAGCCGGAAACTGTTTGAAGTATATGCAGACAAACTTTTTCAGAGCTCTTTTATTTTTCAACCGTCACTCATTAAATATTTCAAAAAAATCGTTTAATATAATTCCTTTGCAGGACTTTACCAAAGAATGGAATGACGACAAGCTGTATAAAAAATACGGATTTGAACAAAAAGAAATCGATTTTATTAACTCGGTAATAAGGTCATCAAAATAAATCCTGACAAATTTATTTTTTACCTGTTTTTATACTGATATAAACAGGAGATATAATAATGCGAATTTTACCTATCGGTAACAGGTTTAACTTATTTGCAAATAATAAAAACAGAACAAAAAAACAAACTCAAAATACTAATGAAGAGCTAAATTATACAACAGTTCCGTATCAAATAGCCTTCGGAACACTGAGAGTCGATAAAAGATCTCCACGTTTCAGAGAGTTTAACGAACTAAAAAAACGACTGCCGAGTACGCTTAAAAAATATTACGACACTCTGGAAGACCCGCTTTCCGTAAAACCGGTTGAAGCAATGAAAACAGCTTATGCCGATTTGAATCTCGCAAAAACGATTAAAGATGTACAAAATTTGTTTCCGGAAGAAGAGTTATTTATATTCCTGACTTCTTTGAAAAATGCAACATCAAGAATAGGACTCCTGGGAATATACAAAAACCATTTTGAAGATAAAGATAATAAAACAAATATATTAAGAAACGGAGAGGATTTTACAGTTTATCTTCTGAAAAAAATATTTGCGGAAGCAAAAACGACATACAAAGAGATAAACAACGATTTGGATAAAGACTTAAATCCTGAGATACAAAGTCTGTTCAGAAAAAAGTTTAAAACTAATGAGTATATTACAACAGAAGTTTTGAGGGCACTGGAAATATATCCGCCTGACCAGTATTTCCGCAACTCGCTCAAATTTACACAGGAAGGCTATTCAGACGCATTCGGTTTGATAATATCTGCAGCCCTTCTGAGCCGCTTAAAAAATCTTAGTGAAGAAGAAAAGAACGAAGAGATAATGAACCGAAGTCTGGGCTTTGAAGCTTGGTGGAATTATATGACTTACGAAGAAAAACTGGAACTCGTTGCTGGCATTGATTCTCAAGAAGAAGTTTACAAAAATTACAGAAAATTCGCAAATGCAAACCGCAAAATAAACAGGGACTACCTTAAAACTCTACCGGATTTTGCGGAAAAAGAACCTGCAAAAAAAGTCAAAACAGGCATAAAGCTAAACGACAAAGATATCTTTATTCTATGGATGCATAAGAATCTCGCAAAATTTTATGAAAATGCGTCAGACACAGAAAAAGAAGTAATTGCATTAAAACGCTCCAAACGTCAGGTGCAAAAATGGTTAGAAATGACACCGGAGGAGAGAACCGAATGTATTAACAGAATGCGTACGGATACGGAACCGATAAGATACGTAATGTATGAAGCATGGAATCATTCAATACTGTTAATCAGAGCTTTGTCAGAATTTTTGACAGAAAAACAGGTTGAAAGACCCGCCGATATGGCTTACGGAACAGAAGAATTTAAAGAGTTTCAGTCAAGAATTATGACCGAGTTTTGGGAAAATAACAGAGATTTGGCAGACAGATTCAGTATCCAAATAAAATACGCTCATACGAAAATCGAAGATGCAATTAAAAACGGAACTTTTAAAGAACTCAAAAAAGTAATTGATTCCGAACGTGATGAACGCAAAAAAATTCTTGAATCAGCCAAAGCAAAAACTCAGCCTGTTCAGGAGACAGAATCTCAACCGGCAGAAAAGACAGAAATCAAACCTGAGAAAAAAACAGAAACTTCTGACACAGAGAGAAGGGTGCTTTCCGAAGAAGAAGCAAAATATATGAATGACTTTTATAGAGAATACAGAAAAAGATACCATTTCCTTCCGTTGAATTACATAAAGGAAATGGCAGGAATAATGATTGAAACTTTCCCGAAAGACATAATTGAGAAATATACGTTTGCTCTGAATTCAAACCTGAAACTGCCGCAAGAAATAATTGATGTTATGAATACTGAGGGTGCAAAGAACAACAATCCGAGATTAGCACGAATTCAGCGTGCTCTTGAGACTGCAATTGCAAAGGAACTTCATGCAAAAGGAGGTGTTCCGGACTTTTTCGGAATGAAAGCAGATACTTTAATACCGATACTTGAAAAACGTTTAGAAAACGTAAACCTTCCGAAACGCTCAAAAATTGACTTATCAGAGATTGATAAAAATTATAATTATTTCAAAAGAGACTTAGATTATGAGGAATTAGCATTCATCACAAATAATTATTTTTCTTCTAAAAGAGAAACCGGTTCCACTCAGGAAGAAGAAAACATTCTGAATGATTATATTGATGAGTATGGAAAAACGGCAACCGTAATATTCCCTATTAAAAATTTTTCTGTATTCCAAAACGTACGTGCAGCATTCAATAACAAATTTCTTGAGCTTATGCCGCAGGAGGTTAAAGATGTCGCCATACCGTTAATTGAAACAGAAGATGATATAAAAAAAGAATCTGATATAGAAATGGTTCGCGGAAAAATCGCCAAAAGATTTAATTTTGTTCCGAAACCGGCACTTGACGCATATACAACTTTTGTAACATCAACCATAAGAGTATTTAACAAAGCAAAAGAAGCTGATGAAGAAGAAAAAATAAAATATTCAATAGAAAATATCAGTGAAAAACTTTGCAATCAGCATTTTGATAAAGATGGCGGAGTGACTGTATTTCAAATGCCGAAATATGCAATTATCAATATTGACACAAGGCTAAAACTACTTGCTGCTGAACAGGCTCTTGCAGAAGAACTATATAAGGTTACTAATGTAAATGAAGATCTTTTCAGTTCAGAATTTGAAAATTTGGCTGTCTGGATAGAAATGATTACCGAAATGGCGAAAAAGTCAGAAAAAATGCACCGACCGGTTAAAAAATGCGGTTTTGAATTTTCAGACAGTAACGGCACTAATTTTACGATAAATGACAAACCGTCTGCCGAACGAATCAAAACGACATACAGAGAATACATAAAAAACATCTATGAAAACATTAATACCGTAGTTAAAGATGACGGTACAATAAACGAAGAAGAACTTTTATACATTCTTAATCCGGAAGAAAAGAATGAATACAGAGATGAATATATTCTTTCCAGAATAAAAAAATATTGCGCTGTTGACAAATATATAAGAAAACAATAATACAACCCTTTAATAAAAGCATAACAGAATGTATAAGTTTTTAATATTTTTTGGTATAATTTAATAAAAAATAAAACCTAAAAACTGGAGGGAGAGATTATTATGCGCCAGAGACCGGAAGAACAGGACAGATTTGAACGCCGTCATAATTTTGATGCCGTAGAAGATAATTTAACACATGAACAGGTAAAAGCAGAAGCTTCAAGATGCCTGAATTGTAAAAATCCGAGATGTGTACAGGGTTGTCCCGTTAATATACAGATTCCAGATTTTATAAAAGCATTAAAAGAAGACCGGCTCGAAGATGCCGGAGAAATAATCCGCAAGACAAGCATGCTTCCTTCCGTATGCGGAAGAGTCTGTCCTCAGGAAAGACAATGTGAAGGTAAATGTGTTTTGGGAATAAAAGGTGAAGCTATTGCAATCGGTGCGCTAGAAAGATACACCGGCGATAACACAACCGCCAAAGAACCTGAAATCATTCCATCAGGCAAAAAAGTTGCTATCGTTGGTTCGGGCTGCGCAGGAATAACAGCTGCTGCGGATTTAAGAAAAGCCGGACACGATGTTACCATTTTTGAAGCATTACACAAGTTCGGAGGCGTACTCAGATATGGTATTCCGCCATTCAGACTTCCGAGAAAGGTATTAGACAGAGAACTTGATTCCCTGAAAAAAATGGGAGTAAAATTTGAAAAGAACGTCATTATAGGAAAATCAATAACACTTCAACAGTTGAAAGATGACGGCTTTGATGCAATATTTATCTGTTCGGGTGCAGGACTTCCAAAAATGCTCAACATCCCCGGCGAAAACCTGAACGGTGTTTTCTCTGCAAACGAGTTTTTAACAAGAGTTAACCTTATGCAGGCTAATGACGATTCAACGGCAACACCTCTTAAAACAGGGAAATCCGTTATCGTAATAGGCGGCGGCAACGTTGCTATGGATGCCGCAAGAACAGCTGTCAGAGTAGGTTTTGAAACGGTTTATATTGTTTACAGAAGAACAGAAAAAGAACTCCCGGCAAGACTGGAAGAAATCAGACATGCAAAAGAGGAAGGTGTTCAATTCCTGTTTTTAAGAGCTCCAAAACAAATATACGAAAAAGACGGTCAGGTAAACGGCATGCAGTTTGAGATTATGGAGCTTGGAGAACCTGATGAATCAGGAAGACAAGCACCTGTTGGAACAGGAAAGTTTGTTGATATTGATGCTGACACAGTAATCGTCGCACTGGGCACAGGACCAAATCCGATAATACAAAAATCTGCCGCATCAGACGGTATTGATTTTGAAACAGACAGAAAAGGATATTTTGTTGTCGACTCCGAAACAAGAGAAACTTCAGTTCCTCAGATTTATGCAGGCGGAGACGTTGCTCCTGTCGGAGAATCAAATGCAATAAATGCAATGGGCGCAGGCAAAAAAGCAGCAAAGGCAATTAACGAATTTTTAAGCACGTTATAATGAATACGGCTATTGTAAACAAGGTTAATATTATTTACAAAGATTTAATTCCGTGATATCATTTTTGTGTAGAAGAGTGCGAATATAAGAGGGCTAATTATAATGCTTATTGAAAAATATTTGGAAGTTGTTGTCAAACAAAGAGGCTCAGACTTGCACATTTCAGCCGGATTACCTCCGGTTGTTCGTATTGACGGTAACCTGCAGAGAATGGATGTTCCTGCACTAAAACCGGAAGAAGTTGAACTCTTACTATTTCCTATGTTAAACAAGGAACAACGCCGTAAACTTGAACAAGATTGGGAACTTGACTTCTCATACGGTATTCAGGGGTTAAGCCGTTTCCGTGTAAACATCTACAAAGACAGAGGAAACTATGCAGCTGCTTTCCGTGTAATTACATCAAGAATTCCTACATTCCAGGAACTCGGTTTATCTGAAACCGTTAAAAAGATTTCCGAAAAACCGCGCGGACTGGTTTTGGTTACAGGTCCGACAGGTTCCGGTAAATCAACAACCCTTGCGGCTATGATTAACCACATTAACGAAACCCGTTCGGAACACATTCTTACAATTGAAGACCCTATCGAATTTATTCACCCGTCCAAACGCTCAATCATTCACCAGAGAGAGCTGGGACAGGATACAAGAAGTTTCGCAAATGCTCTTAAATCTGCATTACGTGAAGACCCTGATATCATTCTGGTAGGTGAGATGCGTGACTTGGATACAATCAGACTTGCGCTGACAGCAGCAGAAACAGGTCACTTGGTATTCGGAACATTGCACACGTCATCTGCATCACAAACAATTGACCGTATTATTGACGTATTCCCGGAAGGACAACAACAACAGGTTCGTGTACAGCTTTCTAACTCACTTGTTGCTGTATTCTCACAAACTCTGTTACCGCTTCTTCAGGCAGACGGCACTAAACAAGGTCGTGTAATGGCTCAGGAAGTTATGCTTGTTATCCCTGCAATTGCAAACTTAATCAGAGAAGCAAAAGCTGCTCAGATTTATTCAACAATGCAGACAAATTCAGGTTTCGGTATGCAGACATTAGAGATGGCTCTGAGAGACTTGTATTTGAAGAAGAAAGTCACTCTGGAAGATGCACTTTCCCGTTCAAGCCGACCGGAAGAGTTCAAACGAGGATTACAAAACGCTTAGTAATAAGTAAAAAAAGATGATTAAAAATCATCTTTTTTTTTTGATTCATATTCACAGCACTTTTTATTATAAGTGATTTATGGTATGCTTGATAGCGTATAAGAATAAAAAGAGGAGAATAGAGATGGAATTGATACATGCATTTGTATCAGCGCACAACGTAATGATATCAGCCGGCTTGCTGATTCTTGCGTACATATTTATTGCGACTGAAAAAATACCCAAAGTTACGATTGCTCTTTTGGGCGCCGGTATTACAATCTTTTTGGGACTTGTAAGCCAGACAAAGATGAATGGCGAGGAACTTAATCCGCATTATTTTATTAACTTTGTTGATTTTAATGTAATATTTCTTCTTGTTTCAATGATGATAATTGTAAATATCTCAACAAGAAGCGGAGTATTTACCTGGATTGCAAATGAACTTTTGAAAGCGACAAAAGGACATCCGATCAAAATTTTGATTGCACTCGGCTTGTTTACTGCTGTTACAAGTGCATTCCTTGATAACGTAACAACAGTTATTCTTGTTTTACCTATAACTTTTGCTATTGCAAGAAAACTGGAAATTGACCCTTTACCGTATTTACTTACTGAAATATTTTCATCAAATATCGGCGGCACGGCGACATTAATCGGTGATCCGCCAAACATTATTATCGGAAGTGCAGCAGGTTTTTCATTTATGGATTTTATCTGGAATTTAACATTGCCTATTACGATTATTATGATTATTGTACTAACACTACTTACAATAATTTTCAGAAAGAAACTCCACGCAGACTCAGATAAGATGGCAGAGGTTGCAAATCTTGATAACTCAAAAACCATCACAGATAAAAACCTTATGGTTCGTTCAATGCTTGTTCTCGGTCTGGTAATTCTGGGATTTGTCACACACGATATAACACACATACAAACCTGTATTGCGGCAATGCTCGGTGCAAGCGTACTGTTACTATTTGAAAAACCGACTGACATACTGAGAGATGTTGAATGGAACACAATCTTCTTCTTCATCGGTTTATTCATAATTATTGGCGGTGTTGAGGCTTCCGGCGGTATAAGATTAATGGCTGAATGGATTTTAAAGGTTACACAAGGCTCACAGGAAGCTGCTTCAATGCTTATTTTATGGGCATCAGGAATTATATCCGGTGTAATTGATAATATTCCTTATACGGCAACAATGGCTCCAATGCTAAGCGTAATCGAAAAATCAATGGGAGCTGAATATACATTCCCGCTCTGGTGGTGCTTATCAATGGGTGCTTGTCTGGGCGG
>ONVC01000058.1 GCA_900321205.1 uncultured Acinetobacter sp.
ATTTTATACATTTGCGAGTAATGCATTAAAAATGATGTCGACAACGTATATAAATACAGTGAATATAAATACAATTGCCACAACAAAGCAGGTTTCAACAACTACCTGATTTTTTTCCGGCCAGGTAATTTTGCCCCATTCAGTTCTTACGCCTCTAAAATATGTTATAATTTCCTGCTTTAATTTATCTGAAGAATTGTTCATCATTTTTACCTTATTTTTGGGTGCAATCAAGAGATTTAATCTCTTTCCCCTTATATTTTTTATAATTCGCGCCCTGAAGGACTCGAACCCTCGACATCCGGTTTTGGAGACCGACGTTCTACCAACTGAACTAAGGACGCTTAGTGGGATTATTCATCCCTTTTATTATCCTTATGCGCCTGTGCAATCAAAGATTGCTTCACTCCATTCCGCTTTCAGCTTCATTACGTAACGGCGCTATCGTAGTGTTTCGTCCTTCAAAGCCATTCACTTCTGAATGCCTTTTCGGACTTTACACCGGCTCACGCTTACTTTGTTTCCTTGTGAGTTGTGTGCTTTTTGCAAGTCGGACAGTATTTGGAAAGTTCCATTCTGTCTTTTGTATTCTTTTTATTTTTTACTGTTGTATAGTTTCTTTCTTTGCAATCTTCACATGCAAGAACTACCATTCTGTCGTTTTTACCTTTGATACCCATTGTTTGATTTCCTTTATTTTCCTTATTTTTAACCTATTTAAAATAGAATGTGAACTAAACACATTCTATCAATTCGGCGTATGAGTAAATCATAAAATAAACATAATTAAATTGCAAACACTTTGGGATAAATATATTTTTATGTAAAGATTTGTAAAAATATTTTGTATTTATTAAAGTTTCAGAAAAAATTTGCCGTTATTAAAATAAAAGGATTAATACAGGAGCCTAAAATGTCTATCAACGGGATATATCAATTTGGAACTTTAACCACTAAAAGTGGTAAAGTTATTGATTTTGAGGATATAGACAGAGATAATGACGGCAAAATTTCTCAGCAGGAGTTTAATTTTATACAAAAAGAACTTTGTATGGATACGGTTGAACTTTCAGATGAAACGCAAAAAAAAGATGACAAAAATGTTACTGATTATGAGTTTGTTCTCTGGAATCAGGAAGCTCATATGCAGGAATCTTTTGATACTGTTTGTGTTCAGGTTTCAACTGATTTTATAGGAGTTAATGCTAAATTTTCACCCCAAATACTCAGAGAACTTCGCTTATTTTTAACTGATTTTAAAGAAAGTTATATAAAAGACGGTGAGCTCATTACCGAAATGGCAGTAAAATTCGATGACGCACTTCAAAAGAAGTATGCGGACATAAAGCAGGAACTTTTACAAGATAAGTAATAAAGACGTTATATTATATGCTGCGGCATAGCAGTAGTACCTTTATCGAGACGTTTTTGTAATTCGCCTGACGGTTCATAGTAAGGTGTTACTGTCATTAATCTTGCTGCTATATCAGGATAGTGATAAATAAATTTTAACTCACTTTCCGTTAACGGTTTCTGTGTGTGTACGTTTGCGTATCGTGCAAGCTCAAGAATGTTTCTAGCTTCGTTTTCGTCTTTAAATTCAATCTCTAATTTGTTATATACGTTTCTGAATCCTTTAATACCGCCGTACTCACCGGTTGTAATCATTCTTCCTGTTTCAATGATTTCAGGTTCGCCTCTTCCGAGTTCTTCATAATCGTATAGCTCATAATTTCTTCTGTCTTTGAGTGCTCCGTCAGCGTGAATACCTGATTCGTGAGCGAATGCGTTATCACCGACAGCAGGCTGATTTATAGGAATCGGAAGCCCAAATGCGTATGCTGTGTATTTAGCTAATTTCCATGATTTTGATAAATCAATATTTTTGTCTACAAGATTTTTTCCTTTAAATCCAGCAGATTTCATACAGGCTAAAAGACAAGAGACCAAATCAGCATTTCCTGCTCTTTCTCCCATTCCGTTAATTGCTGTATTAATATATGCGTCCTGACCTGCTTCTACTGCTGCTAAGGCACCCTGAACAGAACATGCAACAGCCATTCCCAAATCGTTATGGAAGTGCATTTCAATCGGCATTTGTGTTTCTTTTGCGATTGTGTATATTCTGTGATAAGTTGTGTGAGGGTCTTCATAACCTAATGTATCACAATATCTGAAACGATAAGCACCGCATTTTTTTGCTTCTTTTGCAAGTTTAATCAAAAATTCCAAATCGCTTCTTGATGCATCTTCTGCGTTTACGCCTATAATTTTTGCACCTTTATCTTTTGCGCATTCTACCGCTTCACAGGTCATTCTTAAAATATCATCTTTTGATTTTTTGCCCAGATATTTACCCTGAATCATCTGGTCAGAAGTTGATTGTGAGAGGTTGCAGTTTTCAAGTAAAGGACAATTAGTAAATGAAAGCTCAACGTCACTTGCGATTGCTCTCATCCAGCCTGATAATTTTGTTCTTGATATAACACCTCTTTTTACAAGATCAAGGTTAGCGTTAAGATAATTAAGTTCGTGCATTGTTGTTGGGAATCCAAACTCTGACTGAGTAATTCCCATATCATCAAGCATCAGGTTTATTATTGTTTTTTGGAGCTTTGCAAGACCCAGCCTTGAGGTTTGTACTCCGTCTCTGTTCGTTACATCTACAAAATATATTTTTGGCATTATTTTCCCCTCATACAGATATCTAATATACTATTATTTTAAATATTTTACAAGATTATTTCTGACCTCATATCTTTCGCAATATCGTTTTAACTCTTTGATTATAACACCCGATAACATAAATACCGCAATTAAATTCGGTACTGCCAGGAATAATGTTACCGCATCTGATAAGTTGATTATACTTTGGAAATTCATTGCAGAACCTGCAATTATACAAATGCAATATATAATCTGGAATGTTCTTGTCTTATTTACCCCTTCTCCGAACAGAAAGTTCCAAGCTTTAACTCCGTAGTATGAACCGCATAACATAGTCGATAATACGAAACAGCTTGCCATAATTGTAAGTAATATCGGGAAGAATGGGCAAATCGTTCCGAATGCTTTTGATGTAAGTTCAATTCCTGCTATGCCGTCAATGGTCAAGTATGCTTTGGAAACTACAATTACAAAAGCTGTTGAAACACCTACTATAACTGTATCAACAAACGGCTGAAGCATTGATATGAATGCCTGTACAACTGGTTTGTTCGTGTTTACGGCTGAAAATGCTATTGGTGCCGTGCCCAAGCCTGATTCATTTGCAAACATTGCACGTCTGAATCCCCATAACATACAGGCGAATGCTCCGCCTGCCATTGCTTTTGGTGAAAAAGCTTCTTTAATTATTAAAGCTATTGTTTCGGGTAAGTGATGAATATTTAATAAGCATACGATAAATGCACTTGCAACGTATAACGAACACATAACAGGTGTTACTTTTGAAGTGAATTTGCCGATAGCTTTTATGCCACCTATAATTGTAAACCAGGTTATTACAGCAACTATTGTTCCGAGTATCCAGCCGTTATCAGCAAATATACTGCTTTCACCACCGGTTACTTCTGTTATTTGGGCAGTCATTGCGTTAATTTGGAAGAGGTTCCAGCCGCCTATCATTGCAAAAACTGCACAAATTGCATAAGTTTTTGCAAGTCCGTTGCCGAATTTTTCTGCAAGTTTGCCTTTATTTCTGAAGGCAACGGGTATATAATACATCGGTCCGCCGGACACAGTTCCGTCAGGGTTTGTTTGTCTGAATTTTACCCCTAGTAATACCTCTGAAAATTTTAATGCCATAGAAAAACAGCCGGCAACTATCATCCAGAATATCACGCCGGGACCACCTATTGATACGGCTGCGGCTGAACCTGCAACGTTACCTATTCCTGCTGATGCGGATATTGTTGCACTCAGCGCCTGAAAAGATGAAAGTTCGCCTTTTTTCTTTCTTTGGTATCCGTTAGGATTATTGTGTTCAAAATTATCAGTAATTAATTTTACTGCGTGTTTAAAACCCCACAGACCGATAAAACCTGTTCTTATTGTAAAAAATACCGCAGAAAATATCAGCAGAGCAATTAATAGTTCTACTTTTACATTCCCAATTGTAATATAAGAGAATATAAAACCTGAAACCTTATCTGCTATTGGTGATAATAAGCTATCTATTGCGGCATCTAAATTCATATTTATATCATACAACAAACATAAAACAGATAATTATTGTGCGTCTATAAACTTGTGCACCTGGGGAATAAGTCTTGTATTTGGGTGAATTTTAAGACACTTATCCAATACTTCCTGCATAAATTTTGAGTCAACGCCGGGACATTTACCCCTCATCATTGGTTGTAATATCAGCTCTATGCAGAATTTTTTGCATAAGTGTGAAATTTTATGTATTTCAAAATCGGTTATTTTGTCATCAAATACAACTTTTGCAAACGCATCTTTTTGGCAGGCAATTTTTAAAAACTCTTCCTGTTCTTCCCACATAGGTTTTAATCCGGTTGCGGACGGAATTTTTATATCTGCAGCAATAAATGTAATAAACTCAAATACATCAATTAAATTTTTTGTCAAAATACCGTTTGTTTCCAAATAAACAGGTAATTTACATTTGCTTCCGAGTTCTTTTATAAACTCAGTATGCAGCAAAGGTTCTCCCCCTGTTAATGAAACAGAATGGCAATCTGTACTTTTGTTGCAAATCTCAATAAGTTCTTGTACAGAGTATTCTTTTGCATTATTTGCGTTGTAGTCTGTATCACAATATGAACAGTTTAAATTGCAGCCGCATAATCTTATAAACAGCTGTTTGTATCCGACATACGGACCTTCGCCCTGAATGGATTTGAAAATTTCTTTTACCGGAATCATATTAATACTTTACCATGGAAAAAACATATTATCTTATTGTTTGATTTGATATGTCACGTAATTTTCTGTAAAGTTCAAGTTCTTTTTCTGACAAATTCGGCTGTATCTGAATATCAACTATTAAAATCATATCGCCGACTTTTCCTTTTGCATTTATTCCGCAGCCGTTAAGTCTTATTTTTTGACCGTTTTGTGTATTAGGCGATATTTTAACATTTATGTTATCCCCGTTAAATGTTTTAACAGTTATATTCCCGCCAAGTACAGCTTCGTACGGTGCTAATGTAATGTGTTTTAAAATATTATTTCCTTCTGTTGTATAATCAACGGATTTTTTTATGTGAACAGTAATATATAAGTCACCGTTTTTCCCCCCGTTAAATCCGTTTTCGCCTTCGCCTGAAAGTCTGATTTTTGAGTTATCTTTTATTCCGGAAGGAATTTTTACCGTAAATCTTCTGTATTCGGATTTTTCACCTGTTCCGTTACAATGTTTACAAATAGAACCGTTTATAAATTTTCTTCCTTTGCAGTGTGGACATTCATAAGTGCTTATCATGTTGATTATTTTTGTTGCTCCGTTAACTGCTTCTGCAATTGTAATTTCAACATCGGTATTAATGTCATTTCCTTTTTTGGGAGTTCCGTATTTTTCTTTCTGCTCTGTTGTTTTTTTTGTTGAGCTTCCTTCATTATATTTTTTTGTATATTCTTTATATTTTTCTATAAAATCTTCCCAGTTAAAATTAAATCCTGACGATTTTGTATTTTCTGTTGTTGTTTTTTTCTCTTTTTTCTTTAAATCAGGATTAGTTGTATAAGATTCATTATTGTTTGTATTTGTACTTGAATAATTATAATATCTGTTAACGGTATCGTAATCTGCACGTTTCTTTTCATCAGAAAGAATCTCATAAGCTTCATTAATGTCTTTGAATCTTGAAACAACTTCTGAGGTGTTTCCAGCAATATCAGGATGCCATTTTATTGCAAGTTTGCGATAAGCACTTTTAATTTCCTGCTCAGTACTATTTTCTGAAATACCTAAAATTTTATAATAATTCTTAGTCATATTAGTCATATAAGATGTTTAATGATATAAAAATGAAAGTCAACGTTAAAAAGAATAAATTTTTATCTAATCTGTTGTCTATTGAAAATCGCTTGTTTAGATGATATTATCTAATTATGTTTAAAAAATTACTTATTATTTTTGCATTGTTTGCAGTCAATATTGTTTATGCGGGAAGTTATGAGGATGCACTTCAGAAGAAAGGAAAGGTTTTTCTGTATTTTTATACGCCTCAATGTCGTACCTGTAAAAATTTTGACACTATATTTAACAGCCTAAAAAAACAGATTCCTGATTACGAGTTTGTGCGAGTTAATGCTGAAACTCCGTATGGCATGAATTTGTTTTTATCTTTTAAGGGCAGGTATGTACCGCTTATCATTTTGACTGATGCAAAAACAAAGAAGAGTGTAAACATAAATCACACATGCGTAATGGATGAAGTATGTTTAGCTCGTGCGATGAAAAGTTTTAAAGGTTAAAAACACACAAAGAATAAAGGAGTATGTATGAAAGGAATAGTGTTAGCTGCCGGCGCAGGTACAAGATTATATCCGGCATCATTACCTATCTCAAAAATTTTATTACCGATATATGATAAACCGATGATTTATTATCCTTTGTCTACTCTTATGCTGGCAGGGATTAAAGATATCATGATTATCACTAATGAAATTGATTATGATAATTTTATAAAATTGCTTGGTGACGGTTCTCAATTCGGGTTAAATTTGAAGTACAAAATACAGTATGTTCAAAGAGGTATTTCTGATGCATTTATTATTGCAGAAGAATTTATTGACGGTGATGATGTTGCTCTTGTTCTTGGTGATAATATATTCCACGGTCATGGTTTTTCTACAATAATGAAACATGCCATTAAATACAATACAGGTGCTACCGTATTCGGATATACGGTTAATGACCCCGAACGTTTTGGGGTTGTTGAGTTTGATTCAAATAATAAGGCAATCTCTCTGGAAGAAAAACCTGCACATCCAAAATCAAATTATGCGGTAACAGGTTTGTATTTCTATGACGGTAATGTCAGTGATTATGCAAAACAGCTTAAACCTTCTGCGAGAGGTGAGCTTGAGATAACCGATTTAAACAAAATTTATTTATCAAAAGGGAAGTTAAACGTTGAAATATTAGGCAGAGGCTTTGCTTGGCTTGATACAGGAACACACGATTCCATGCTTCAGGCAAGTAATTTCGTACAAACAATGGAGCTTAACAAAGGTGTTAAAATATCCTGTCTTGAAGAGATTGCTTTTAATCAGGGATTTATATCCAAAGAAGAATTGCTGAGGAATATTGAAAAATTCGGATATAAAAATGATTACTATAATTATGTAAGAAAAGTAGTAGAGCATCCCGATTCAGTTGCATTAAGTTATATGTAATAAAAAAGTCCCGTTTTAAACGGGACTTTTTTATTGAATAATTTTGTTATTTTAATTTTACTGTATTGTTTTCGTACAGGAATACATTAACTTTTTCAGTTAGAGCCTGCTGTGAAAGTGAGTTTAGAACTCCAGGTGTTTGAGCAAGCTGTTTTACAAGGGTCTGAGGGTCGATTTGATATAACTGGCTGAGCTCTGTCAGTTTCGATGTAAAATCTTCCTGAGTGACTTTAATATTTTCTTCTTTTGCAATTTTATCAATTACTAATGAATTTTTTACTCTGATTTCTGCATCTTCTTTAAGCTGGTTCATAATATCATCATACCCGTGAGCTTCAAGAGCCTGTTCCCAGGTGAAGCCCTGTGCTGTTAATTTTTGTTTGTATTCGTTAATAAGTTCATCTGTTTCACGTTCAATTAATGACGGTTGAATATCAACTTTTGCATCTGAAGTAACTTTTTCAAAGATTGCTTTTTCGGAGTTAATTCTGTTAGTATCTTCTTTTCTTGTATCAAGATATTTTTGAACGTCTGCTTTAAGGTCATCAACAGTTTCAAACTGACCTATTTTTTGTGCAAACTCATCATTGAGTTCAGGCAGAACTCTTGTCTTGATTTCGTTAATTGTGCACTTAAATGTTGCAGGCTGACCTGCAAGTTTCTTTTCGTGATATGTTTCAGGGAATTTAACTTCAATTTCAAACTGAGTTCCGAGTTCTCTGTCAACAAGCTGTTCTGCAAAGCCCGGAATGAAAGTCGAGTTACCTAAATCAAGCGTAAAGTTTTTAGCATCACCGTGTTCAATTTTTTCACCGTTAGAAAATCCTTCAAAATCAAATACGATAATATCAGTATTTACGGTTTTTCTGTCAGTTACTACTACCAGTTCTGCATACTGTTCAAGCATTTCGTTAATTGCTTTATCCATTGCGTCGTCTGGTGTCTTGTATTCATCAATTTCAAGTGTTAAGCCTTTGTATTGACCTAATGTTACTTCAGGTCTGAGTTCTATCTTGGCTGTAATTTTAAGGTCTTCGCCCAGTTTGTAATCAAAAGATTCAACGTATGGTTGAGCAACTACATCAAAATCATTTTCTTTGATTACATCTGCAAAAATACCAGGAAGGGCAGATTCTAATGCTTCGCTCTTAATTCTGTCTTCACCGATATTTTGTTCAATAATGTTTCTAGGAGCTTTACCTTTTCTGAATCCGGGGATGTTTACATATTGTGCAAGTTTTTTTGCTGCATTGTTGTAGTATGTTGCTGCGTCTTTTGCAGGAACTTCAATATCAACTTTTACGATATTGTTCTCTTGTTTTTCAATAGTTGTGTTCATTTATAATTCCTCTTTTCTGTTATTCTTAATATGTTTAGCCTACTATAAACAGATATAATATGCAAATTGCATTGTAAAAAGCGTTAAGATATATAATTATTTTGCTAAAATTGAAGTTTTATTATATTATGTATTTATTAGCAGAGAGATGTAATATGAGTTTGGATAACTTTGTATATGAATCAGTGTCCGATTTACTTGAAAATAAGTATGATGAAGTAAACGAACGAATAGAAAAACATAAAGACCTGTACCATGATGATACTGCAATTTGTTTCAGCTTGTTATCTTTGTCATCATTTATGCGCAGTGATTTTAATCATTTTTATCAGTTTATGAATGATGCTTCGTTTATGGTTGATCAGTCAAAGGAGCCTCTTACTAAGATTTTTCATGAAATGGTACTCGGTTTTGTAAATTTCACCGAAAAAAATACTACTTTGTATTCGATTAATTATAATAAAGCACGTAAGTTATCAATTAAGTATCAGAGAACAGATTTTTTTGAAAAAGTAAACTCTATGCTTAAATGTCCGCCTATAACTCACTTTACTCCTAATCATGGCGGTCAGACAAAAGATCCGCTTATTGCTCTTGTTAAAATCGGTCAGGCAGTTGCTGCCGAAAAAAATATAGATTTATTGATTAAAACGATTGCAGAAGAAACAAAAACAGCTCTTAATGCCGACAGATGTACGGTTTTTCTTTATGATAAAGAAACTGATGAACTGTATTCAAAAGTTGCGACAGGATTAGATGTTAAGGAACTCAGGATTCCCGCTGATAAAGGACTTGCAGGTCATGTTCTTAAAACAGGTGAAACAATCAATATTAAAGATGCGTACAGTGATAAACGTTTTAACTCAAGTGTCGATAAAGAAACAGGTTACAGAACAAAAAATATGTTATGTATGCCGATTAAAAACTTTAATCAGGAAATAATCGGTGTATTTCAGGTTTTGAATAAATTTGATGAATACTTTACTCCGGATGACGAGGACTTGCTTGTTGCGATTGCTTCAAATGCCGGTATTTCGTTAGAAAATGCTCAGTTATTTGAACGCCAGCGAAAACTTCTTGAAGAACAAAAAATCGTATTGGACAGCTTTATTGAAACACTTGCAACATCTATTGATGCAAGAGACAAGATAACATCAGGTCATTCAACAAGGGTTAAAATGTATGCCGTTCTTATAGCAAAAGAATTTGGTATGGAACAAAATGACCTTTATATCTTAGAAAAGGCTGCCGCACTTCATGATATAGGTAAAATCGGTATCAGAGATGCTGTTCTCCAAAAAGAGGGAAAACTGACACCGGAAGAGTACAAACATATTCAACAGCATGTCGAAATTACTCACCATATTCTCGAAAAAATCCACATGTCAAAAGATTTTCAGCAAATTATGGAAATTGCCTGCTCTCACCATGAAAAGTTTGACGGTTCAGGATATTACAGACATCTTAAAGGTGAAGAAATCCCCTTTGGCGGACGAATTCTTGCTGTTTCTGATGTTTTTGATGCTATTACTTCAAAACGTCACTATCGAGATAAAATGCCTATCGATAAAGTTATTAATATTATTAAAGACGGTGCAGGTTCTCACTTTGATCCGCTTGTTGTAGAAAAATTTCTTGCTGTTAAACTAAATGAAATCGTAAGAGTTTTCTGTACTGAAAATTGTCTTACCGTTGATGATGATGACATGAAAACATTAGAAAAATATAACCTGCTTGATTTATATTACTCAATAGTAAATAATTGTAGTAACAAGTTGTTGCAGGTGTTTAACAAATATTACGTAGGTGTGGATTTAGAGAATGAATAAAACGAAGCTAATATTTATTATTTGTATGGTTATGTCCGTTTCATTGTCAGTTAAAGCCGAACCGGTTATAACTGCTTTGCAGGCAAAAACCCAAACCTCGGTTACGTGCATGGATACTGTTGCAAAAGATAACTTTATCAAAGCTAAGTATGCCTCTGCCGAAAACAGATTTCTTCAGAGTAATGTTAAAGCTTCTTATGATGATTTTAACGAGCTTGTTGATAAGGCAGATCATGATGACTATGTATTTCTTCTCTATGGAATAAAAATGGCTGAGTACGGCATGTTTGATTTGTCAGATAAACTTATTGACAGACTTGACAGCAATCATTTTACAGGTGCATATGTTAAAGATATGCGCAGATATTATTATCCTTCTGGGATGATGGATAAAAATGACATAATCCAGTATGCTGACGCGTATTCAAATATTGTGTATAACAATATGGCTCTTGAAACTACTTCTGAGCTTTTAAATGCCTCTAAAACAACTGAAAATGATTATAAAAATTACCTGATATCCTTGGGGTATTATAAATCAAATAACCTTGTTAAGGCGCTTAAATATATAAATTTTTCAATAAAAGAGAACGGCTCTAATATTAATTACTTGTCTCTTAAAGCTAAAATATTAGCTGATTCAAACAAGTCATCTCAGGCACTTAAAGTTCTTAAAGAGATCAAGAAAACGCCTTTCTTAACTACTGATTTTCAAAGGAAAGTAAGAGCTACGGAAGAGTATGTTTTGTATAAAACTGCTAAAACCGAAACATTAAAAGATTATCATCTTGCATATTATTATCATTTGCAGGATAAGAGCGCGCTCGCTATTAAAGTTCTTCAATCTGCAATATTGACTGCTAAATCTAACTCTTCCGATATTTACGCTCTGCTCGGACGAGTATATTATGAAAACAACGAACCGTTAAAAGCGTATGAGTTTGCGGCGCGTGCTTTTAAGGAAGATAAACACAATTATATTGCTGCTTTAACTCTTGCTGACGTAAAATACGATGAAAGAAAATTCTCTGATTCATTAACTTATTACAAAAAAGCAAAAAGACTTTCTCGTGAAA
>ONVC01000053.1 GCA_900321205.1 uncultured Acinetobacter sp.
TGTTTAGCGAATGAAGTTCGAGCCCAAAGAGTTTCTTTTCGTCATTTTCTTTGCGGTCAAAGAAAATGACATATAAAAAGATATTAATAATTAACACCAAATTATATAAAATTATTGATTTAAGTCGTCAGATATATTATTATTGTTAATAAGTTATGGCAAACAAGAGCTACAAAAAATCAGAGAAAGAGTCTTTTTTTACAAAAGTTGTTAATTGGGTATTAACACTTGCTCTTGCATACTTTATCGGTTCACAGGTCTGTACGGAGGCTAACAACAATCTCAGAATAGCACAGATAAGTGATGCTCATTTTTCATCATACGAACAGAATACCTCTTACAAAACGCTTGAAGATTCAGCAGCTTTACTTGATGATGCCATAATGCAGGTTAATACATCAGGGGCGTATGATTTTGTAATTTTCACCGGAGACCTTATTAATACACCGAAAGTTTCAGAGCTGGAAAACTTTTTATCTCACGCAAAAAGGCTGGTTTACCCCTGGTATGCGATAGACGGCAACCACGATATCTGCATTGACGGACCTCTTACAAAAACGAAATTCATGTCTGTTATAGGTAAAAATAACAGCAACATGAAACAGAATAATATCTATTATGCCTTTACACCAAAACGCGGTTACAGAGTAATTTGTCTTGATTCAATAATAGATAACAAAATAACCACAAACGGAAGAATATCTCAGGAACAGTTAGAATGGCTTCAAAACGAGCTTAATACCTATAAAAAAGAAACCATTGTACTATGTACGCATGTTCCTGTTATGGAACCGTATTCAAGTTCAAACCATAAAATGGAAAATGAATATGAACTTAAAAGAGTATTAAGAACACACAAAAATCCTGTCATTGTACTTCAGGGACATTATCACGCAGCAAGACTTGTACAAAATGAGAACATGCTGGTAATATCCTGTCCGTCACTCGTATCTTTTCCGAATGCATTCAGGGTAATTAACATAAATACAGGAAAATCAAAAGTTAAGGTAGACGTATTCTTGAAAGAAACAAATCTTAAAGATATTCAGACACACGCAAGAGTGCGTCTGATGGGAACACAGCTGCTCTACGGTGATGAAACAGACAGAGATAACAGTTTTGAAATGAGAAGGGAAGATAAATAATGGATGAATTCAAAATCAAGTTCAGAGGTGTAAGAGGAAGTTATCCGGTTGCCGATAAAAACTTTTTGAAATACGGCGGAAATACATCTTGCGTAGAAGTTCGTGTCGGCGGACATTTGATTATACTTGATGCCGGTACAGGTCTGATAAGCCTCGGAAACGAGCTTATGCAAAAATATATTGAATCCGGAACAACCATAACAGACCGAACTCCCGTAAAGTGTTCAATACTGTTAAGCCACATACACCTTGACCACATTCAGGGATTTCCTTTCTTTCGGCCCTGCCATCTTGCCTCAACCAGAATGAGCCTTTTGGGTGGAGTTAACTACAATGAAACACTGGAACAGGAACTTGCAAAACTGCTGTTTACAAAATCTTTTCCTCTGGATTTGGGTGATATTGCAGCAGATTTAAAAATAAGAGATTTAAATGAAACAAATTATATAATATTTAAGGGTAACAAAATGCCTGAGGTCGTAAGGGTTAACGACCTGAAAGACGGTGATTTTTCTGAAGATGACGTAGTTATAACCTGTTATAAATCATATGCACACCCCCAAAACGGAGTCTTTGTTTATAAAATTGCATATAAAGGCAAAACATTAGTTTATGCAACAGATAAAGAAAGTTATCCCGGTGGCGATAAGAAGCTGGTTAAATTTGCAAAAGGATGCGACTTAATAATCCATGATGCGCAGTATTCAACAGAAGATTATTTAAGCATATACGTACCTAAGCAGGGTTTTGGACATTCAACTTTTGAAATGGCTCTTGACTGCAAACAGCAAATAGGTGCAAAAAAACTCGTATTCTTCCACTATGACCCCGGATACAATGATGAAAAACTGGATTCATTAGCAGAAGAATATGCTTCAGACGATGCAATCTTTGCACGTGAAGGATTGGAAATTGATTTATTTGCGGAATGACAATTGAGATTTGTTAATTAAATAACTATTATGAAAAAACTCTTATGTTTATTTTTACTGATAACAATGTTTATGTGCTGCGGTTACAGAAAACCGTACAAGTACGTTATTGATGCAGAAAAAGATGCATTCTACCATAACAATGTAGGCTTAAATTACCTGCGTGACAGAATCTATTATGCCGCTATACAAGAGTTTAAAATCGCAATTCAACTAAGCCCCGACACACAGGCAACTGCTGTCTATAAGTCAAATCTGGGTGAAACATATATGTTTATCGGTTATCCTGATATGGCAAGAGTATGTTTTGAAGATGCTCTGAAACTATACGGACTGAATTTTAAATATTACCTGAACCTTGCTGATTGTTATACACAGCTGAATATTGTTCAGTCGAAAATTGCGGAATATAAAAATTCAGCTAACCTATACGACAAAATTATGCTTGGTGTTTTATACATAAAAAGCGGTGAAAAACGCAGAGGTGTTTTTATTCTTGATGAAGTTTGCATGACAGAACCTGACCTCCTTATCACCCCTGCAATAAAACAATACATAAAAGAAACGACAAAAGATATGTAATTTTATTTAAAAAATTCTGCCATTGTCATTGCAATCTTTTTGTTAAATTTATTTGCTATCGGCTGAAACTTAAAAGTTTTTAAGCACCCAACTGACACAAGCTCAAAAGCATCCTTCTGGTCAAAAAGCTGATATGCTTTTGCTTTTAGACGCAATAAGTTATTATTAAGAGCCGAAATAACTTTTTTGATATTTTCATCTTCTTTATCAAATTTTTCAAAAGACATTCGTTTTGTTATGCTTGCTAATAGTGTATATGCTTTTAAGTGAGCTTTCTCTAACCTTTTGTATTCATTTTCAGACATAAACTCAGGGACATAATGTTCATATACATCTTTAAGATTATCGCCCCAGCACATTTGTTTATCACCGAAGTAAATAGCCTCAGACTTGCCGTCAGATATGTGGATACAGGTTAATACATCGTCATTAGGCAAATTATCGGGATAACCCTGAAGTTTTCGCAGTTCTCTTAATTTGGTTAAATCCGGCTCACTTGTATCATCAAGTTTGGCAGCAATATAACTTATTTCAAAATGCCCCACCGGAACTTTGAATGCTGACAATATATTAGTATAACCCTTAAAACTAACATTCTGCATAATACCAAATATAAAATTTAAACAAAGAATTTTTTGCTATTAAAAAAAAATTATTTTATAATAACGTTATGAATAAAGAACCGTCATATTCAGGTATATTTTATCCGTCAGATGCGGAAGAGCTTAACAGACTGCTTGATTCATACAAAGAGCCTGATGAGGTAAAATATAAATCAAAGGCAATAATTGTTCCGCATGCTGCCTACATGTATTCGGGACATGCGGCAATGGCTGCCTATCAATGTTTTGACCCAAGCGAAAATATATTTATAATAGCACCTTCACATAACGAAACATTTACTAATATTGCAATGCCTGAATATACTTATTTTGATACACCGTTGGGAAGTGTTGAAGTAAACAACAGAGTTATAAAAGAACTTGCCTCAAAGTACCCGTGTATCGTTTCAAATGTTCCTTTTGAAAAAGAGTATGACATTGAGATTCAGCTTCCGTTCCTGCAAAATATATTTATTCCGCAGAAGCAGAATGCAATGGATTTTGTTAAAAACCTGAAAAAAATAGGACGTAAACTTCGTATTATACCGATTTTAGTCGGAAAGTGCGATTACCATCTTATAGCTGACATTATTACCGAATATTGGGAAACTTCATCATTCATAATAACTTCCGATTTAAGCCATTATTACAATCAGGAAATGTGCAGACAAATAGATAATTATACAGCAGCCATTATTGAAACGGGAAAACTTGACTGTTTTCAGAAGGAGCAGGCTTGCGGACTAATCGGGATTAAGGGCTTGATAGAGTTTGCAAATAATAATGATGCCTCAATGATAAGAGCCGAAATGTACAACTCGGGTGATATCGACAAAGAGACGGAAAAAGTTGTCGGATACGGTTCCTGGTTTTTATATCCGTACTCTAAAAATCATTTTGCCGAAAAATATTACAAAGATTATATTTTCAATGTTGTCCGCGAAAGCATTATAAATGCAATAAACCAGGAAGAATATGTTCCTAAATACATACCGCCTGTACTGCTTGAATACGGGGCTTCTTTTGTAACCATAAAAATTGACGGAAAATTAAGAGGATGCGTTGGTTCAATTTATCCGACAAAACCGCTGATTCTTGATTTGATTGATAACGCAAAAAATGCAGGATTTCTTGATTCCAGATTTATACCGCTCACTATTGAGGAGCTTGAACATATAGAGATTTCTGTTTCGTTATTATCTCTTATAGAAAGTATAAGTTTTAAGGATGAAAAAGACCTTTTATCAAAAATTAATCCGTACGGAATTATAATATCGGAGCACGATAAAAGAGCCGCCTACCTTCCGTCTGTTTGGGAACAGTTGCCTGACAGAGAGATTTTTTTAAACTCACTTAAAGAAAAAGCCGGACTTCCTCCGACATATTTTTCAAGAACTCTTGAAGCGTATAAATTTTCCACAATCGATATGGAAGAAAACTCATAATAATTTTCTGCAAAAAAAAACCGCTTTTCTAAGCGGCGAATAAGGGAAAAGGGATTAAAAAGGGAAAATTATATTATGAGAAAATACCAAATGTTCTCTCAATGTTGTCATCTTTAACTTTTTTAATAGAATCCATCTCTGTCTTTAATGCAGTTCGTTCTGTTTCAAGTTTTTGTAAATCCTGGTCGAACTTAGCATCTTTTTTCTTTATCTGGTTGAGTTCATGTTCATACTTCGCTTCTGCCTTTTTCAAATCAGTTTCGTCTTTTGCTTCGCGAAGATAATTTTCTCCGATAGAGGCAGAAACGCTTGTTTCACACCAGCCTTTCTTCATACCTGTCGGATTATAAATATTAAGTATTGCACGACCGGAGTTAATTACATTATTAAACCATTGATTATCGGTACTTCCGTCAGAATATTCACTGATTGAAATACAACCGCCTGCCTGCTGAATACCATCAAAAAGAGCCAAATAGTATTCAAATTTATCTTTCAGAGATTCGTCAAATTCTTCAGAAAATCCGCTTATATAAGACTTATTAAGAATAGAGGACTCTTTATCCTCAGATTTATCAAGACGCATTACATCATATATTTCAGCCTTCCAGGATGGGTTTGCATAAAGCGTTTCTCTGAAATACTCAATTGCCTCTTTCTGTTTTTGTAAATCACCGCCGGTTAAACTTTGCTGATAACCTTCATACGCAGCGGATAATACATTATCAGAAGAATGTCTCTGATATACGACCTCTTCTGCATCTGTCATTAGTAATAGAGAATGTCCGTCTGCACCTTCGTCTCCTTCACCTGCATTTATACCTACATTATTACCCCATTTATCACTCCAGCTAAAATCAGAGTAATCACCACCTTCAATAAATCCGAGCATAGCCCAGGCAAATGAATATCTGTCATTTGAGTAATCCTGATAATTGTCATATACTTCGTCTTCAACAACCATCATACCGGACTGAGCATCAGTAAGAGCATACTGACCTCTTCTGTTACCTGTTTCATCATAAGCACACACACTTTTAAAAGTTGCATCAACATACTGAGTTGAAATCCCGTTAGTAAAACCGACCTGAATTTTTTTAGCATCCAAAGCTGCGCAGTATTCTGAATAAGCTGCGTCTTCCTGAGTTGCCAGCTCGATTTTTTGATTCATAATGTTCTGAGCCTGATACTCCACATCATGCATTCGGGCTGTTATAGTCAGTAATCTTGCTTGTGATGCCGCAAGTCCCATTTCTTTAAGGTTTTCCTTTCCTGTATTTTGAAGTTATCAGTATGATTTGCTCCTTACAAAACACATTTATTGCAATATTTTCCCTTGTTTACTGTTTTTATCGGCATTTTTTGAATAAAACTTTAGAAATATTAGCCAAAAATGTAAAAATTGTTACAAAAATTTACAAATGTTTTACATTAAGAAATGTAACATTTTTTATAATATATGAAATTCAGATTTTTATATATACTTTGTATATATGTAAGATGTCAAACAAATTTTTATTTTTTATCCCTTCCTAACAAATTTTCCCCGCTTCTCGTAACCGAGAAGTTTTTTTTTGCGCAATTATGAAACGTAAGCAATATACAATACTTATACCTGTAAGTTTATGGTATTATTGTTTTATGGCGCAAGGACAAATTTTTAAAATACATTCCGATTTTTTCTACGTTAACTCTGAAGGGCAAGAGTTTGAATGTAAACTGCGCGAAGTTTTGAAAAAAACAAAGCAATCAGTATTTGTCGGAGATTATGTTGAGTTTAAAAACGGTGCAATAACAAAAATACTGCCAAGAAAAAACTATATACCCAGACCCTCTGTTTCAAATATTGACAGGATAATAATAATTTCTGCGGTTAAAGAGCCTGATTTAAGTTTTTCACAGCTTAACAGATACATCTCTTTTGCAAAGTTTTATAACATTGAAGCAGTTTTATGCTTCAATAAAAACGACCTTTCTTTTGATGATAAAATCATTGAAAAAGTATTTTCAATTTATGAACCGCTAGGTTATGATGTGTTGTTTACATCAGCTCTGGAAGGTTTAGGAATTGACGAGTTTAAAGAAATCTTACAAGGCAGAACTTCAGTTCTTTGCGGATCCTCAGGGGTCGGCAAATCCAGTCTTATTAATGCCGTTTCCGGATTAAATTTAAGGACAAAAGAAGTCAGCGAGAAAACTCAAAGAGGGATACACACAACAAGACATTGTGAGATTATATGTATAAATGACACCACAAGAATAGTTGATACGCCTGGATTCAGCAACCTTAAGTTTGATTTTATTCTTCCGCATGAAGTAGATAAGCTATTCCCGGATATTAATAAATATCGTTCCGGCTGCAAATACCAGGACTGCCTGCATATAAACGAAAACGGCTGTAACGTTAAAGAGCATCTGTCAGAGATTGATGAAACACGCTATCAGAGTTACATTGATTTTGTATCGGAAGCAAAAGAATACAAAGAAAAAGTTAAATATCAGGGAACAAAAACGGAATCATCACACAAAAAAAATAATGAAACCATTGTTGTTAAAATATGTTCAAGAAAACGTCAAAGTGCAAGAAACACAATGCGCCAAAATGTATATAAGGATATAGAAGATGAAGGAATTGATTAATCTAATTGATAAAAAACTTAATGAATATATGCCGGTTTGCTATCCGGAAGACATTTTTAAGGCAATGAAATATACTCTTATGCTGCCGGGCAAGAGATTACGACCGGTTATGTGCATAGAAACAGCCCGACTTCTGGGTTGTGAGACCGAAAAAGTTTTACCTGCCGCCTGTGCACTGGAAATGCTTCACGTGCAAAGTCTGATACACGATGATTTACCTTGTATGGACAATGACGATTTCAGAAGAGGAAAGCCATCAAATCACAAAGTTTTTGGGGAAGCAAATGCAGTGCTTGCAGGAGATGCTCTTCTTACTTTTGCACCGCAATTAATCATAGAAAAATCGAAAGAACTTAGTTCAGAACAAATCGTCAGAATAATACACGAATACACAAAATTTGCAGGTGCATACGGACTTATTGCAGGGCAGGTTGTTGATATAGAATCCGAAGGCGGAAAACTTGTTAAATCACCGGAGGAAACGCTTGATTTTATACACCTTAATAAAACAGCAGTACTCTTCCGTCTTGCGGTAAGAATGGGTGTAATATGTGCAAATGCAGACAAAAATACTTTTGATAAATTTGACACTTTTGCAACTAAATTTGGTCTTGCATTCCAAATATATGATGACATTATGGATGAGATATCCTCTTTTGAAGAACTTGGGAAAACAATAGGAAAGGATAAGGCAACAGGAAAACTGACTTATGTGTCATTATACGGAATGGAAAACGCTAAAAATAAATTCAGAGGACTAATTAAAGAATGTTATGATATAATAGAAGAATACCATTCGGAAATATTTAACGAAATATTAGAAAAACTATACAAACGCATATCAGGAGAAGAGGAGTAATTGATGGATTTTTCCCAAATATATAACACAGGTTACGAAGTAATATTTACTGCATTTTCAGCAATAATAACAGCTCAGATTATAAAGTGCGTAGTATTTTTAATCATTAAAAGAAAACTGGATGTGCGTTTGTTCACTACAACAGGCGGAATGCCCAGTTCACACTCGGCGGGAGTAATGGGTTTATCAACAGCCGTTGGTTTAATTAACGGATTTGACTCAATAACTTTTGCAATAGCGTTAGGTTTTGCGTGTATCGTTATGTATGATGCAGCAGGTGTAAGACGTGCGGCAGGAAAACAGGCAGCCTGTTTAAACAGAATAATAATGGACGTATATAAACAAGATTTAGAAGAAGCTGGCGGAAAATTAAAAGAATTATTGGGGCATACTCCTATTCAGGTATTTGTCGGTGCGGCATACGGAGTAATCTACGCATTTATTGTACACTATGCACTAATTTACTATATTAATTAAGGTACACATAAATATTTTCTAAACTACTTTACAAAGATTTTTGTTAAATCTATAATTAAGTTACTCACTATCCTCAAGTGATTTGGTGCGATTTTAAAGAGTCATTAACTTTAAACTCAAACCGCAACGAAAGGAAGAAATACAAATGGCAAATATTAAGTCAGCAAAAAAAAGAATTCTTATTGCAGAAGCAAACAGACAAAGAAACGTTGCAGTTAAATCAGAAATTAAAACTGCAATCAAAAAAGCTTTATCATTAGCAGAAGGCAAAGATAGTGATGCATTAAACGCAGCAATATCAAGCGTTTACAAACTTTGTGATAAAGCTGTTTCAAAAGGTGTTTTACACAAAAATACAGCTGCAAGAAAGAAATCAAGACTTGTTCTTGCGATTAAAAAATTAGCAAAATAGTTAATAAAAGCTAACGAGTATTTAAAAGCGGTCTGTTCCGTATGGAACAGACCGCTTTTTCTTGTAAAGAATGTAAATATTATTTAGTTTCAGCGTTACAAAAACCCTGAAATGTGGAATAAATATGAGGATAGTAAGGACTTTATCCCCTATATTCACCCGATTTATATTACCCAAGTACGGATATGTGTGTGTAAGTGATTAGTTTAAGAACAAATTTAACCAGTTTAATGATTCAGCGCAACCTTTCTGCCGCAACAAAAGGGTTGAACACTGCAATTGAACAGATGACTACGGGATACAAACTCAATCGGGCAAAAGATAATCCAGCAAATTATGCAATGATGAAGAAAATGGAAACAAAACTAAGCGCCTGGAATGTTGCATCTGAGAACATTTCAATCGGATACAATATGCTTGAAACAGCAGACAGTAACGCTTCATTAATAGGGAATCATTTAACGAGGATTAGAGATTTGTGCGAACAGGCTGCAAACGGAACTTACGGAGAAGCTTCAATTAAAGCAATAAAAGCAGAGATATCGGCAAGGGCTGATGAGATTAACCGTATAAAAGACAATGCAGAGTTTAATGACATAAAACTTTTTGGTGAATATGATACGGAAGGAAATGTTATAAAGAAAAATATAAATCTTCAGGTTGGAATAGACGGAAGCGAGAGTTCAAGAATTGCCGTAGATACTACAATGGATTTAAGAGCTATATCTGAGATAGAAGACTGGGATGTTACAGATTCCTCATGCTTGGACAAAATAGACAGCTTGCTTAATGCGGTATCGGATTATCAGATAAATATCGGCGCATCACAGAACAGACTCGAATGTGCACTTGAGCTGGCTGCTGTTAATACAGAATGTTTAACAAGCTCTATTTCCACAATTCGTGACGCTGATATTGCACAGGCATCAAGCGATTATATAAAATATCAGATTCTGCAGCAAGCATGCATAACACTGCTTGCGACTGCAAATCAGACTCCATCTATTGCTTTACAATTATTATAAATAAGAACTACTTTATCTCAATCCTGACAGGGCAAGGTTTTCTTGTAATATATCTGTATATATCATAAATTAATTTAATCATAATATAACCCCTTTTTGTTGATTGTTATTGCACCTGCACTACACATCTAATCTTATTAATAATATTATAAGCTATTTAAAAAGTTTTGCAAGTATTAAAAAATAAAAGAGGGTAAAAGCATTACCCTCTTTATTCGCACTACTTAACATAGAATGTTGCATTCACGTTTGAATAAACTTTAATTACTCCTGCCGATATTGATGTTGAAGGTTTTACTTCTTCAGCCGTATCGTTTGCTGAACCAAGTGCCATTGCTTTTGACATCAATATTCTGGGGGCACTGTAATTTCTGTTTTCAGAACAGCTGATATTCATTGACATTATTCCGTCTAACAATGTACCTGAGCTTTTTGCTGCAATACCAGCTCTTGAGTTAGCTTTTTTGGTCGCTTTTTCGATTAAAGAGTTACATTGAGACTCATAATTTGAGATAGAAAAATTCAGAGAATCAACATTCGTTGCACCGGCTTCCATAGATTTATCAATCATAGAACCAAGCTTATCCAAAGATTTTGTGTGAACCACAACCCTGTTTGAAACTTGATATTTGTCCAGAACCTGTTTTTTGTCCTTATAAATATATACAGGTGAAGCATTGTAGTTTGAAGTTTTTATATAATCACCGTTTGAGGTATTAATCTGCTCTTTCAGAATATTATATACTTTTTCTGAAATATCTTTGTTCATCAGAGTTGCTTTTTGCATAGATTTATTGTCCGTTGTTACAACAGCAAAAGAAATATCTGCTGTATCCGGCGTAATATCTGCTTCTGCTGATGTTGATATTGAGATAGTGCCACGTTCTTTTTCACCGGGCTGCGTACCTGCCTGTGAGGTCATCATTGAACCGGTTAATATTGATAAAACGGCTATGATTAACATTGTTTTTTTCATAATTTTACTCCTTTTCAGTTTCTGCATTTTTAGTATCTGACTGTGCTCCGAGATTATTGGTAACACCGTCATTATTTTTAACCTTTATTGATTTAAGGTATTTTTGGCGTTCTCTTATTTTAATCAGTGTATCCATATCCATTTGATGAACTTTGCGTTTATACTCAACAAGTTGTTTTTTGGATATCATTTTTTGTTCTGCTTTTACACTTTTTTGAGCATTTTTAACTTCTTTTTTTGCATGTTTAGCATCAAACTCCAACTCGGATATAGACTTAACTTCCTGCTCCTCTGAGAGCTTATACCCGACAATTGAAATCGGAACAGCTGCATCTGAAAGCGATTCGAGTTTAGAACTTTCATTATTTACATCAACACTCCAAAGTCCCAGAAAATCCGGGACGCCACCTGTATACGCGTAAGAGCCTAAAACAACTCTGTTATCGTTATTTGCATCAAAACCGAGCGGATAAATATCCCATCTCAGTTCATTAAGTTCAATATTTTTGTTATTCTTCCAGTAATGCGTAATTGCTTCCTTGACTGATGATAAATTTTTTGCTCCGCCTTTTGTAAAATCATAAACCCACAAATCAGTCTTCCATATACCATCGTGTCTGTATCCGATTTTTTCCTTTATAAGAAGTTTTGTATTATCAGTTGAAAAATCGACAGGCGTGAGAGTTCTGAATACAAATTTGTTATCAATATCCTTACTTGTAGAAAGCAGTGGTTTTGATTCTTTATTCACAACATTTGCTCTTTGTACTCTTTCAA
>ONVC01000041.1 GCA_900321205.1 uncultured Acinetobacter sp.
ACTCTTGAAAGCAAGATATATCAATAGTTTTGATAATTTTGTAAAATCACTAATAAAAAATTAAAATCGCCAAATCGCAAATTAGAACTGCACAAGTCACTAAAAAAGAGCCTTTTTCAGACCCTTTTATTAAAAATGGGCATGAAGAGACTGTCTTGCTCGTTCGCATTTAACGGCAATTCCGAGTTTTGTCTGCAAGCCTATCGGCTTTAGACAAAAACTCTCCAGCCTCAGCTCACTCGCGCCGAACTCCTGACGAAACTCCGTTTCGTGGAGTTCTCGTAAATACTCCACACAAAGTAATAGGTGGTTTGGGACATATCCCAAACCACCTATTACTGGGCATGAAGAGACTCGAACTCCCACGCTTGCGCACTAGTTCCTAAGACTAGCGTGTCTACCATTCCACCACATGCCCTTACATTGATTTTGCAAGTGTAAACTATTTAAAATCATTTACCTTTGCCATTATTCAGTTGTCAAAAGGTCTTACGACCTTGAGCGTGTCTACCCCTCTCCTCGAACGTGACGTTTAGTCACCTTCTCGTCGGCAGAGTACCACATGCCCTTACATTGATTTTGCAAGTGTAAACCATTTAAAATCATTTACCATTGCCATTATTCAGTTGTCAAAAGGTCTTACGACATTGAGCGTGTCTACCCCTCTCCTCAAACGTGACGTTTAGTCACCTTCTCGTCGGCAGAGTACCACATGCCCTTGCGTATAAATTAGTAAGTGTAAATAAATTAAAGTTATTTACCCCAGACCATATTCAGTTGTCAATAAAATGAATATAACAAGACCAAACTACTTTGTCAAATAAAGTCATTTAAAAACTTTAGAACTCTGTTTACATATTGCACTAAGTAGCTAAATTTTATATAATATATCTGTTCAAATTAGTGTTTAGTATTCACTAAAGAAGGAGAGATATATGCTAAAAAAAATGTTTATGTCATTAATGGCATTAATCGTGTCTGCTCCTGTTTTCGCAGGAGAAGCATCTCTTGTAGTTCCAAACATTAAAGAAGCGTCAGAGCTTAGTTACAATCTGCTTCTTGCAGGTATTGCAGTATCTGTTCTGGGTGTTTTCTGGGGACTTTGGGCTTACACAAGAGTCAAAAAAGTGGAAGTTCATGAAGCAATGGCTCAGGTTGGTAACACAATTTTTGAGACCTGCAAAACCTATCTTGTTCAACAAGGTAAATTCCTTATTATGCTTGAAGTATTGATAGGCTTGTGTATTGCGTTCTACTTCTGGTATCTTCAAGGTATGGAACTAAAATCAGTTCTTATTATCTTAGGCTGGTCAGTACTCGGTATTTTGGGTTCTTACCTGGTCGCTTGGTTCGGAATCAGAATGAACACACTTGCAAACTCAAGAACTGCATTTACCGCCCTGAAAGGCAACCCGCTTAACATTTTAAACATTCCGCTTAAAGCAGGTATGAGCATCGGCGTTTTACTCGTATCAATTGAATTAATCATGATGCTTACCATCCTACTTTTTGTTCCGGGGAATCTTGCAGGAGCTTGCTTTATCGGTTTTGCAATCGGTGAATCCTTGGGTGCATCTGCTCTTCGTGTTGCCGGCGGTATATTTACCAAAATTGCCGATATCGGTTCAGACTTAATGAAAATTCAATTCGGTATTAAAGAAGACGATCCTCGTAACCCCGGTGTTATTGCTGACTGTACCGGTGACAACGCAGGCGATTCAATCGGACCGACTGCTGACGGTTTTGAAACTTACGGCGTTACAGGTGTTGCTCTTGTAAGCTTCATTCTCTTAGGCGTTTTCCACGATTATCAGGTTCAATTACTTGCGTGGATTTTCACAATGAGATTCTTAATGATTATTACTTCAGTTGTTGCATACTGGATTAACGGTGTTTACACAAAATTATTCCTGGCAAAAGCTAAACATTTTGATTTTGAAGCACCTTTGACATCATTAGTATGGATTACATCAGTACTTTCTATCGGTATGACCTTCGGTGTAAGTAACTACTTACTGAAAGATTTACCTGCTAACTTATGGTTAGTTCTTTCAATAATCATTTCTTGCGGTACATTAGGCGCTGCAATGATTCCGGAAGCAACAAAAATATTTACAAGTCCAAAAGCTAAACATACTCACGAAGTTGTTGTTGCATCAAAAGAAGGCGGAGCATCACTTACAATCCTATCAGGTATTGTATCAGGTAACTTCTCTGGTTTCTGGATTGGAACAATCGTTGTATTACTGATGGGACTTGCATATTTTGCAAGCTTAAACATTCCGACTGACGTAATGATTTACCCGTCAGTATTTGCATTCGGTTTAGTTGCATTCGGTTTCTTAGGAATGGGTCCTGTAACTATTGCTGTTGACTCATACGGTCCTGTAACAGACAACGCTCAATCAGTTTACGAACTTTCGCTGATTGAAGAAATTGACGGCGTAAAAGAAGGTATTGAAAAATACTACAACTTTACACCTGATTTTGAAAACGCTAAGAAATACTTAGAAGAAAATGACGGAGCTGGTAACACATTTAAGGCTACTTCTAAACCGGTTCTTATCGGTACTGCGGTAGTTGGTGCAACCACAATGATTTTCTCTTTAATCTTAGTAATTAAAGAAACATTGGGTATTCAGCCTGAAATGATACTTAACCTGCTAAACCCATACACACTTCTCGGTTTCATTGCCGGCGGTGCAGTAATTTACTGGTTCAGCGGAGCTTCTATGCAGGCTGTTACAACAGGTGCATACAGAGCAGTTGAATACATTAAAGATAACATCAAGTTAGGTGAAGCTGATGAAAAAAGTGCAAACTTGGCTAACTCAAAAGAAGTTGTTAAAATTTGTACTCAATACGCACAAAAAGGTATGTACAATATCTTTATTGCATTGTTCGGATTTGCACTTGCACTTGCTTGCTTATCAGCACCTATGGGTGAAGATAATGCACCGGTATCATTCTTTGTAAGCTACCTGATTGCAATTGCAGTATTCGGTCTGTTCCAGGCTGTATTTATGGCTAATGCAGGCGGTTGCTGGGATAACGCAAAGAAAATTGTTGAAGTTGATATGGCAGAAAAAGGAACACAGCTTCACGAAGCAACAGTTGTCGGTGACACTGTAGGTGACCCGTTCAAAGATACTTCATCAGTTGCAATGAACCCGATTATCAAATTTACAACCCTGTTCGGATTATTGGCAATGGAAATTGCTATTGCTCCGGCATTTAAAGAAAATGCTAAAATCTGGGGTATCGTAATTCTGATTATCGCTCTAATCTTTGTAATCCGTTCATTCTATGCAATGAGAATACCTAACAAAGAAGAAAAATAACAAATTCATAGTTATTTAGGAAAGAGACTTGAATAATATTCAAGTCTCTTTTTTTATTAAATTAAATATAAATTTTTGTAACAATTTTTTTAAATTCTGTTACAAATTATATAAAAAGGGGTACAGAAAAATATATTGGTGATATAATGCATATGGATAATGCATATCTCATTCGATTAATTTAAGAAGTATGGAAACACAAATCAGCAACAACAAGTTGTCTTTTGCTACGCAAAAGATGAACATAACTTATTCTATTGCACCGGCACTAGAAAGAAACAGGCTAGGTGCGTGTTGTCGTGCGATTTTGCGTACCATACTTTTTACCATACTTCAAATTATTTTATCAACCAGCTTCATACGGGGGAGAAGACATTATCCAAGAGGGGAAGACGGATTAAGCCTTGTTTTGCAAAGGCTGGTGCTCTATCAAAAGGGTAACAGGCAGCGCAAACGAAGGAAGGTCGGTCTCAATTCGCCGCCCCGACCCAGCCCGTGGGTATCAGAAAAAACAGCTTCGTTCTCAACAAAAAGGACAGTTGAGAACGCTTTGTGCTGTGTAAATAACGGGAGGGTTTGCGTATGATAAGCATTAACACAAACCTCTCGGCAGCAATAGTTAAGCAGAGTTTAAACAACTCTACGCTTGACCTGAACAAAACCCTTGAACGTCTGACAACCGGGTTTAAAATTAACCATGCTTCAGATAATGCAGCTAATTATTCAATATCGAACAAATATCAGTCGAGATTGAGTTCATATAACATGGCTTCTGATAATATTGCAGAAGGCATGGATATGATGGCAACGGCACAAGATACACTATCCATTATGGAAAAACTGGGCTCAAGACTTCATTCTCTTATTACGCAAGCCAGAAACGGCACCTACGGTGAACGTTCACTGGAAACTTTAAATCAGGAAGCAGCAGCTATTATAGCTGAAATCGGCAGATTATATGATAGCGCTGAGTACAACGGAATTAAATTGTTCAGTACAGCTGAAGACAGCCCTGTTCAAAACCTTCCGGAATGGGTTGATGAATTAACAAATGAATTAAATCCTGCAAAATACGGCGGATTTATATCAAATCCGAAAACAAAGAGTGACGATTACGTCAAAACACTACAGCATGTTTCCGAAGTATCAAGTTTTGTAAGCGGAGGTGAATATCAGGTATCAACAAAAGAAGACCTGCAAAAGCTGGCACAACTTGTAAACACCAATAACGATACGACTAATGTAACAATTTACATGGGTGCAGATATAGATCTTAGCGGTGTAAACTGGACTCCGATAGGAAACAAGTCCGCTAACAGCAATTACGTGTTCAAAGGAACTTTTGACGGTAACGGGCATGTAGTTAAAAACCTTACAATTAATTCAAACAAAAGCCACGCCGGTTTATTTGGTGGTGCAAATGGAAGTGCCAGCATCAAAAACTTAGGAGTAGAAAATGCAAGTGTTGTGGGCGGAAGTTATACAGGAATACTTATCGGCTCTTCAGACGGAACTATCTCAAACTGCTATGCAAAAGGCACAGTAGAAGGAAATGAAAGAGTCGGAGCGCTTGCAGGTAACGTTACAAAAGAGGTCACAGACTCTTACGTAAAAGCAACAGTTAAAGGTAAAAAATATGCAGGCGGAATAAGCGGATACGCAACGAAATTAATAAAAAGATGTTTCTCAGAAGGTTCTGTAACTACGACAAATGACTATGCTGCCGGCATAGCAGGTTGTACAGACGGTAAAATTGAATATTGTTACTCAAAAGCTAATATTAAAGGTAATAATATAGTCGGAGGTATTGCAGGAAGAACAGCAGATGCAATCAATAACTCATACGCAACAGGAACGGCAGAAGGGTATGAATTTGTTGGCGGCTTAGCAGGTATAATTAAGAAAACGGAAGGGTCTTTAAATCTTAACAACATTTTATCATTAGGCCATGTTACGGCAGTACAAAAATCAGGAGCTTTGTTAGGCGGTATAGAAAACACCAGCAAAACTTCATCACCATATTACTTCGCAAATGTTACAATTACAAACGGTTATGTAACTGAACAGGAGTTACCAAAGTTAGGTGGTGCATTTACAACAGCATACGGGAATGCACCTGTTCCATATGATACAACTGACTGGATGAATAACATCACTTTTGTACAGGAAGTTATACCTACGAAAAAAGATGTATCATTACAGGTCGGAATACACGACAACCTTAATTCCAGAATTACTGTAAATACAGGATTTAGTTATGACTTGTCTTATCTGCTCGAAGAAGGCATACAGGGAGATAATGCTTATGACACAATAAACAACTTCTTACTTACAGTATCTTCTCATGCAACAAAAATCGGAGCTGTATCTAATCAACTCGAAAGTGCACTGGATTCAGTAAGCACAGACATTAGTAACCTGACATCATCGTTATCTACGATTAAGGATTCCGATATTGGTGAGATTTCTTCTAAATACATACAACAACAAATTTTACAACAGGCAAGTGCAACACTCTTTGCTAGTGCTAATCAGTCTCCAAGCATAGCTTTACAGTTAATTTAATGTTCAATTTCGCCTGCTTTAAATTTAACCTGCTTTAAATCTTAATGAATTATTAATTATTCTTTTTAAAAATCCCTTGCTTTACCCCTTTGTTTGGATTACGATTAAGTAGTTAAGAGAAAGTTTTACTAATAAGAAGGAGTAAAAATTATGGTAAACGTAGCAATTAACGGATTCGGAAGAATCGGTAGAAACACTTTAAGAGCAGCTATCAGAGAAGGTATCTTTGATAAGATTAACTATGTTGCAATCAACGACCCAGGTTTAAAACCGGAAGATGCAGCAAGAATTTTCAAATATGACTCAGTTATGGGCAAATTTGACGGTGAAGTTTCAGCTTACGAAGAAGGCATCATCGTTAACGGCAAGAAAATCAAATTTTTCGCTGAAAAAGACCCTGCAAATCTTCCTTGGAAAGATTTAGGTGTTGAAGTTGTTGTTGAATCAACAGGTTTCTTCACAGATGCAACAAAAGCTCATGCTCACATCGATGCAGGTGCTAAAAAAGTTATTATCTCTGCTCCTGCAACTAACGAAGATAAGACTATTGTTTTAGGCGTAAATGATAAAGAATACGATCCTGCAAAACACAACGTAATCTCTATGGCATCTTGTACAACAAACTGCTTAGCTCCTGTAGCTAAGGTTATCGATGAAAAATTCGGTATCGTTAAAGGTTTGATGACAACTGTTCACTCATACACTGGTGACCAAAGAATTTTAGACGCAGGTCACAAAGATCCTCGTCGTGCAAGAGCTGGTGCTCTTAACATTTGTCCTACTAAGACTGGTGCTGCAAAAGCTGTTGCATTAGTATTACCTCAATTAAAAGGTAAACTGGACGGTTTCGCTATGAGAGTTCCTACTCCTGATGTATCATTAGTTGACGTTGTATTTGAAGTTGCTAAAGACGTTACAGTAGAAGAAGTTAACGCTGCATTAAAAGAAGGCGCTGACGGACACGTTCTTTGCTATACAGAAGAACCGTTAGTATCTTCTGACTACGTTGGTACTTCACAATCTTCAACTGTTGACGCTTTATTAACTCGTGTAATGGGCGGAAACCAAGTTAAGATTATTTCTTGGTACGACAACGAAATGGGTTACTCTACAAGATTAGCTGAAACAACATTAATGGTTGCTTCTAAATTATAATCTTATAATTTAACTTAACTGAAAAGCGTTCAATATTAATTGATATTGAACGCTTTTTGTATATATTAAGATTATTATTATCTTACGTATTTGGCATAAAGATTATCAATATACTCTATTGCAGCTTTTTTAGCTTTCTCTCTGTACCCGTAACGACTTGTGTCTGCAATATTCTGTTTTACCCTATCGTCACCTTTTTTATTCCCGCCTTTGATTATAAATCTTGCATCAAACACACCTGAATGTTTTTCCGGATTGCCCGCCTTTTTGGGTTTACTTGCAAAATAACCAACATATTTAATATCAATAACATCTTTCTCTGTTCCGATTTTTGAAGCTTTTTCAAACATTTTATCGAAAACTTCGCCATAAAACATCTCACCGGAAATGTCAAGCTTTGCTTTAAAGCCCGGATTATAATAAACACCTTGTATTCTGTTTACCTGCATGTATTTTCTCCTTGTCTTATGTATATTTACAAAACATGAAAAAATAAAATTTGCCGGTTTAAACAGAAAATCTATGTATTATAAATTCTGTCACCTGCATCGCCCATGCCGGGAACGATGTATCCTCTTTCGTTAAGGTGAGAATCAACAGCTGCAACAATTATTTTTACATTCGGGAACTCATTAAATACGGCATTAACTCCTTCCGGTGCTGAAATCATACAAACACATGTAATATTTTCCTGAGGAATACCCTTAGAAACATACAGCCTGATTGCTTCTCTGAGTGAATTACCGGTCGCAAGCATAGGATCTGTAATAAATACATGGTACTTAGACGGATTTGAAACAGGCATAGGAACTTTATTATAATACCAAACCGGTTTTAGAGTTTTCTCGTCTCTGTACATACCGATATGGCGGATTGTTGCCTGCGGCAGAATGTCGACTGCTTCATCAGTAAAAATCAATCCGGCTCTTAAAATAGGAGAAATAATAATTGTAATATCATCATTAATGGTTTTTGCCGTAAAACTCGATATCGGCGTTTCAATCTCAATCTCTTTCTGAGGCAGATTTTTAGTCGCTTCATACAGAAGAATTCTTGTTAATTTTCTTGCAGCAAGTCTTACTCCCTGCGTATCAGTATTTTTATCCCTTATTGTACACAAACTCTGATTAACAATAGGGTTAGTAACAACTGTTAAATTATTTTTTTCTTCCATTAAATTTTCTCCGTATATCATCCAAATCATTTCCAAAATCATCAACCCGTTTTTGCTGAATATCAATTATATTATCAACATAATTTAAAAACTCATTCGGATCACCAAAGTGTTCTCCTTTTTCCGGAAAATCTATCTCACTTAGCTTAGTTCCAAATTTAGAAGAAACAGCAATTATATTACCGATAGTTTTAAACATTTCATTCAAAAGCCCTGTCGCATCACTCAATTTTTTAGGAGAATGTACAGTAAGAGTCGGTACGGTAGAATCAACATAAGTATCCTTATCCGGCAGATACAGTTCAAGTGATTTTGAGCCTGCCATACCGTTAAATTCAACAGTAGCAGCCGTTCCGCGGGGAAGTTTTACTGAATTATCAGTCAATACAAATTTTATAAAAACCTCATCCTTTACCGGTTGAATTTTTATAACATGACCAATCTCAATACCCATAGCCCTGACAGGTGAGCCGACAATCAGACCGTCTACCTCCGGCATAAATATTTTATATTCGTTTTCGGGCTCTTTTTGAAAAACATGACAGAAAAAAGAGATAACAACAGGGATTAGCACAATAATAAGCCATATTAAAAGCTCTCCTCTGTGATCTATATATAAAACATTACTATCTTTATTTTCTTTATTTTCTGCCATCTTAAACCTATTATATATAATTCGGAAACATCAGACAAGCTATTGAACGAAAAATTCACGAACAGCAAGCGGATTTGTAAAATCTTCATGAGAAAATATCTGTATTACATATCGTCCTTTTTCCCAAATTGTAAAATAATCTGTATAATAATATCTTTCATCACGCATAAGACGAAAATCTTTTGTTCTTATCATATCTTCTCCGCCAAGATCTGCTTTATCGGTAAGACTAAAAACCTGAACTCGAATAAAATCGTTATACATTTTTTTTGGTGCAATAAAAAGAAAATATACTTTTGAGCCGGGTCTGAAAACATTTTGTCCATGAAGTGCGTTATTTTCAGTTATAGGAACACTGTTCAGAAGGACAACTCCTCTGTCATAAGCGCATCCTGATAAAGTGCACACAAAAAATAATATTATAATAAGTTTAAAAAACTGCTTCAATTATCAGTATTACCTTCTAATTATTTACATTTCTAATAATTTAACCTTCAAGGGCTTTAATCTTTTGCTTCACGGAGTTCAGCATTGTTTCGTCTTTTTCAAGACCGGAATACAAATAATAGTATTCAAGAGCTTTGGCTGAATCCCCTTTTTGCTCATAAGACATTCCGAGAGAATAATAAGCATAAGGATAATCAGGAGTAAGCTGAATTACCCTTTCAAAACATTTTATTGCATCATCATAATTTTTTTGATTAGCAAGCACTAATCCCTTATTAAAATATGCATCCGGATTATTCTTATCCATTGAAAGAAGCTTATCGTAAAAACTTAATGCTTTTGTATTGTTGCCTGTAAGTTTGTAAATATTAGCAATTTTAAGCATTGTAATTTTATCCTGCGGAGCATACACGACTGCTTTTGTATAATAATCAAGAGCTTCATTATACTGCTGTTTTTTATATGCTTCATCACCATTTTTCAGAAGGTTTTCATAAGCTAGCGTCATTTCTGTTGAAGTAAGTTCAACTTTTTCCGGCTTAACTTCAGGAGTAACAACATTAGTTACACCATTTTCTGCAGCTTTCTTAACTTCTTCCATTTTATGATTTGTCAAAAACATTGAAAGTGCGGTATTATATTCCAGATTGCCGGGTGACAATGATACTGCCTTTCTGTAATTTTCAAGTGCTGTTTCAAAACAGCCCATTTTATCATTTGCCTGAGCATAACCGAAGTATGCTGATGCTTCTTTCGGATTAAGTTCAATAGCGTCTTCAAAATACAAAATAGCCTGACCGTAATCTTTTTTATCGTATAAATCATAAGCATATGTAATCACAGCAGAAGCAAGATTTGATTTAAGACGATCATTTGGCTTCTTTTCGATTAATTGTTTATACAAATCGATTGCAGCAACATAGTTGTTCATAGCATGCAAAGTCAGGGCTTTATTTGCTAACAGTTCGTAGTTATCAGGTTCATTAACCAAAACCATATTATAGAATTTTAGTGCGTTTATGTAATCCTGTTTCTGATGGTAACATAACGCAAGTTCTTTCTTAATATCGTTATCTGATGAATCCAGAGTATAAGCTTTTTCAATGTTGAATAACGCTAAATCATTATCACCCTGTCTTTTGTACACAAGACCGAGGTTTTTGTATGCATTTGCATCATTCGGGAATGCTTTTATATAAGTTTTGTATTCTTCAATTGCTTCTGCATTTTTACCCATATTACCAAGAAGATTTGCATAGTCGAACCTTAAAGCTGTAAGTTCTGGATTAAGTGTAAAAACCTTTGTATAATATTCTAAGGATTTATCATTATTTCCGAGGAACTGATATGAAAGTGCAAGCTTAGCCAGCACTACTTCATCATCTTTATTATCCTCCAGCGCTCTTGTTAAAATCTCAGTTGCTGCTTTGTATTGTTTTGTATCATAAAGGGCAAGACCATAGTGGGTAAAGTCTTTGAAAGCTGACGGATATTTTTTGTAAAGCATAGCGAATATATCACAGGCCTTATCCGGCTGACCTGATGCATAATAAACATTTGCAAGGTTTTCGCTTGCATCAAGATGCTCGGGATAAGCATTAAGGAATATTGTGTAATATTCTATTGCTTCTTTGTATTTTTTTCTTATGTATTGAATATTAGCCAGGTTAAGATAATTATATTTATACTCCGGATAAATCTGCTGAGCCTGCATATAGGAGTTATATGCATTCTCATAATCTCCCATTGTCTGAAGAATATTACCTATGCTTATATAGATAAAAGCATCATTCGGGCGAATTCTGAGAGCTTTTTTATATGCACCGAGAGCTTCTTCATAATTGCCTGCATCAGCAAAAAGTCCGGCAATTTTTGTATAAAGCATTGCGTCATCGCCGTTAACGTTCAAAGCCTTTTGTATAATACTAATTGCTGTTGCATAATCACCTTTGTATTCGTAACTGCAAGCTTCCTGATAAAGCATATGTGCTTCTTTTGTCATTTTAGCTTCCACCTGAACGGAAGATAAAAATAAAACAATCCCTAATATAGATATACATAATTTATTATTCATAATTTTAAAGCCCTCAACTATATTTTAGCAGAAAAATAAAAAGGGAGTGCAATGTTTACAAAACTGATTAGAACAGATTAACAACGTTTTGTTTTTCAAAGTTAGGACAGGTATTCCAAATCAAAGTCGGAATAATATCCCCTTCAACTCTTCCGCTCATTGGGCATTTGCAGTTACCCTGAACCATATTTGTAGAGCCGTCAATAACGTGCTGGAAGTACTTACAGCATTGACATACCTTGAGCGACAAACCGTAATCGCTGAGTTTTTGCGACAACTCTTTCAGCGCATCAACCATTCTGAGGTGATTATTTTTTGTTGTATATGTTTTACCGTTATTTATAAACTTAACTTTTGCAAGCCCGTCATCGGAGATTAACTCAATCTTGCACGAATAATCATTTTTGCCGTCAGACACAATAACATCAGCCGTCATTTTTTCTATAACGTGTTTTCTGTTTTTGTTAATAATAAAGTTTCTGATTGCTCTGATAGGCGGGAAGTTTATAATCATATGCCCGATTGAAAACAATGGATATGAAAACAGATATATATATCCTTTTGAATGTATTCCGGCATGGAACAGACTTGCGCTGAAAGCAAGAACGAGCATAATAGCCATAACAAGTATTCCGTAGTATCCGGCAGAAAACAGACCGAGAACCTTCAGCCCTCCGAAATGGTAAGTGTGGGACAGAAGGAATACATAACAAAGAATACAAACAAGCCAGTTCGGAACGAGCATTGAAGACATATATTCAAAACTGATAATGTTTTTAGCTTTTGTCCAGTTATGCCAAAATATACCAACCCTCTTTGATAAAGACGGTATTCTCAAATCATAGTTTTCAACAGCTCTGTACACAACAACATCATTAACAGAGGCAACAGCAATACCTTCGGCAGCAAGTTTCAGAGTATAATTTGCTTCCGATATTTTATTTCTGAAATCGAAAGAGCCGATTTTGTTGAGCAAATCACGCTGAATAACAAACACATCAGAGTTAAGCAAGTTAGTAAGTCCCAGACGTGTTCTTGCATTATAAATAAAATTCGTTACGTATCTTGAGTAAGTAACTTTAACACTGTCCCAGTAATTCAGTTCTGTATCTTCGCCTATGTAACTTATTACAGGCATGAAAACAGGGTGTTTTGTCAAATAAAAATTTATGTTTTCAAGAAAATCTGAATCGACATAGTTATTTGCGTCAATAAACACGTAGGCATCCAGGTTCGGAACTTCACTCAGTTTTTCTGCAATAATTGAATATGCCTGGCTTTTGCCGATTGGTTCCATGTTGTTAATATTAACCACATTAAGTCCCAAATCTGTCTGGAAAATAAATTCGGGCGGATTTTCAACCTTATCAAGCATAATATAAATTTGATAATTTTGTTTATCATAGCTCTGATTTTTAAGCTGACGTATAAGATATTCCAGTGAACCTGCTTCCCCGGATGCATAAACAATTACGCACAGATTTGAGTTTTTGGAAGTATATTTATCACGGATTTTTCTTTGCGATTTAAGACTTATGAACGCAAGAATAACGTAATACACAGTAAAAATTGTTATATATAAATATATTAATGTAACCATAAGTGATAGCTCCCCATAAGTGAAGTTTACTTTAAACAAGTGATAAATACAAGAGCTTTTGTTTTGTAGTTGCTTGTACATTTTGTCAAACAACCATTACCGAGTTCTGCCAAAGTCAGAGAAAGGCACTTACGCCCTCACAGAGGGGATAGCCGGGGAAGGGGAGGCTTTTTTCCTTTCTTAGTCATTTTTCCCGTATTTCGTGGGCGAAAGCCCAATCCCTGACGGGGGGCTTTCGCCCGTGCTTGCAGGCATTTTTCTGCAAATTGAATTTTCTTAAACATATAGAGATGTCAAGACATTATGAAGAATTATTAAGAACTTTGTATGGAAAATATCTTGAAAAATGAAATAAACATGATATAATAAAGATGTAGTTATGGTATTTTGTCTTATTTATTAACAAATGAATTGTAAAATTACCCCAATACAAAATCAGTGATGAGATTGTATTAAAACTATTACCCCAATACAAAATCAGTGATGAGATTGTATTAAAACTATAAGATTTACGAAACTGATCAAATCGTGAGGTCTTATGACGATATCTTTTAGCGGACCAGCGTCCGGAATCGATACTACAGCATGGGTAGATGCACTTGTCAAAATGAAACAGGCAAGTGTTACAAGTCTTGAAAATAAAAAACAAACTCTCGAAGCTACTACCTCCATTCTCGATAACGTTAAAAGCTTCTTCGCTTCCTTCAAAAGCGTTATTTCCAACGTTACACAAGCTAACCTCGGTATTGCTTCTTTCGATTTATTTGTACAAAATCTCGTCGAATCTACCAACGCAGATGTCGCTACCGCTTCTGTTACCACAGAAGCTCAACAAGATAACTACGAACTCTTTGTCGACCAACTCGCTTCCGAAACACAAGCCGAAAGCGTTTTCTTTACCAATATCATATCTACTACTGAAAATATTGCTACGCACAACTCGCTACTTAGCAGCATCGGGATCGGTACCGGTAATGTCGGGTTTAACGTCGGCGGAGTCGAAAGAGTCATTACACTCCAAAGTAACGATACTATCGGCTCTTTACTCGATAAATTAAACAGAATCGGAGTCGAAGCCGACTATGACGCTCAACTCGGCCACTTCTCCATTAACCTCGATATTGATGACATAAATGATGACCTCGATGGGGATGGGGTTAACAACACCGGAATCAAAGAAGCATTCTTCTTAACCAGTGTTAACTCCGGGTACCAAAGTGACGCTCTTGAACTCTCTTATCTCGAAACTTTCGTTATGAAAGCTACCGAATCCGCTAAAATGAGCCTCTTCGGTATTACTTCCGGTGACTTTAAAGTTATTGATGAAGACGGAAATGAAACGCAACTGAATATCAATATTGACGGTACTTTCAGAGAATTCTTCGATGTGCTCGAAAACTACGGGCTGCACGCTTCATTTACCGAAAACGGAGAAGTCCACATCGATACAACAGACGGTTATCTGATATCCGGTACGCTCGCCGAACAACTGGGTATCATTATCGATGACCAGTCTCACAAAACCGACACAAAAGCTTCCTCCACCTTCGGTGTTTTCTCCACAGAAGTCATGAACGCCGAATACACATCTACGCTCGAAGAAATCGGTGCCATTATATCCGGTAACGAAAATCTCCAAGTTCTTGACGAAAACAAAAACGTCATTGCTAACATCACTTCACTTTCTAAAAGTTCTACTATCGATGACCTCTTCAACGCGCTCGCTCAATACGGCATCGAAGGTTACCTCAACAACAACGTTGTATCTCTCGAATCCTCCAGAGGGTACATCATCGGCGGGGAAATAGCTCAAAATCTCGGCGTCAGCACCGTCTACTCTTCCACCACTACTCTTATCGCAGGTCAAAGCTCTTCATCAACCTCAATGGTCTCTTATGTCGCCAGTGCTACCGACTGGGTATCAGACTGTCTCTGGGACGTCTGGGACAGCTACTCCGATGCCGACAAAGTCATTACCGTTACGCACACCGACAGGTACGGCACCGACCAAGTCCACCACTACACTGTTGTCGCTAAAAACTCCATCGCTAACGACGGCTCTGTTCTCAAAGGTACGCAATTCCAAGACCTCGCTGACTGGTACCACTCCATTGACCCAACCTCCACTTTTATATTCAACGACAACGGACAAATATTCATAGACTCTAACGACTGTTTTACTTTCTCAGGCAAAATTGCTGAATATCTCGGTATCGGCTCACACACCGAAACATACACCTGGACACAAGGTATTACTACCACCACCAGTTCCGCTACCATCTCGTACCGAGTAAGAAAAACTGACTACATCTCTGATACTCTCTGGGACAACGGCTGGCTCAACTACTCTGATACCCAAAAAGTTATTTCTGCATACAGCATTACGGTTGACCACACTTCCGGCATTCAGTCTACCGCAAATCCGAGCTACACTACCGTAACCGGAAATGCAACACACGGCGAATACACTGCTACCGGTAATGCAGAAGGTAACTATACTGAAACAAATTCTACTTATCAGCACACCATAAAAACATTAATCGGAACCTTCACAATAAAACAAGGCGAAACTACCTACGAAGACTTTGGCTACTGGTACACTCACGTAATCGACCAGACAGGTACGTTTGAAGTAAACAACAACGGTACGCTCACTATCGATTCAAACAACAACATTCACCTCGAAGGTAAAGCAATTACAGACTTAGGACTCGGTATCAGCACTATATCTCAATCCTGGACAACTGGTCTTGAAGAAACCCAAAGTACAGGAAGTGTTACTTATGCTGCCAAGATGACAGACTACATCTCCGACACATTCACCTCCTCGCAATGGAACGGAGTTAACAAAGTAATTTCTGTCTACTCCAACAACATCGACCACGTCAACGGCGGTGACGGTAACAGTGTATATCAGGTTACTATTCAGACTAAATTAACGGATATAACGATTACTACGTCTACTACTTTCAACAACCTCAGGGACGCTCTCGCTCCCTACAACATTTCACTCTCTATGATCAACGGTGTCCTTACACTCGATTCCTCAAAAGCTAACTACCTCGTCGAAGACGTTTTCCAAAATATTTCTATTCAAAATGGCGTTACCGTCCTGCAAGCCAGAACAACCAGCTCCAACGGAACCACCAGCATGTTACAGCACTTCGGGATTACATACGATTCCGTTACTAACTACTGGACAACCGGTAATGAAATGACCAAATCCACAAGCGCCATTTCCTACCTCGCTGACAATGATGACTACATTCGCAACATGTTCACATCAGGTACCTGGAACGGTTTGGGTAAATCTTACAAAATCATGCAGTCTGTTATTAACTACTCGACAGGTGAAAAAGAAGAAAATGTATTATATACAGGTACAATAGGCGATTCTACTTCATTCGAAGACTTCAAAAATACTGTTTATCAAAAATCAAACGGAAGAATTTCATTGAACCTCGTCAACGGTGCAATGACAATATCGAACTCTGAGAACTGTTACATTACAGGCGACGTTCCGTCTGCAGTCGGTATTGTAACCACTACATACAATACAACCTATACATATGCTGCATCTGCAACAAGTACAGGAGTACTTACTTATGCAGGACTTGTCGGTGCAGATAAGATTTCTGACATAGTAGGCTGGGAAAATATCTCTAACAAAAACGTATATGTTGTAAACAGATACTACAACCGTGATTCTCATTCATTAGTTTATGCAACAGTTAAGACTATTAATACAACAGGAACTACCGTTTCCGCTCTTGCAGCAGCAACAGCAGGTTATGGTATTACAATAGGAACTAACGGAAACGCTATAACATGCTCTGAATCTAACTCAGCTTATTACATCGATGGTGCTATGGTTGACTTCCTCGGTATAGGTGCTAATACTACTAACTACACGGCAACGGTTGGTGTGACATACACAGGCTCTAAACTCACCGCTTACGCCAAAGCTGACTCCCTTATGTCTGAATTCGGCGCAAACTACGACGTATATCTATACAAGTACAACGCTATGTCCGGCTCCGGTTCATACCAAAACCAAAGAGTCGTCAGCACCGGCAAAACCTTCCAGCAATTCGTCAACGAAGTCAACAACATGACCGGTACATCTGCTTCGTTCTCAAATTCTACCATCAGTTTCTCCTGCTCAGGTGGCATCACTCGTTAACAGCAGATCTGCATCAGGCGGAAGCTATTACTACGATGACTGGTATTGGGATTCATATTATGTACCCCAAACTGAATATCGTACAGGTTATACTACAAATGTAACATCAGAGACTAATTCGTATTGGGAGTTTCATACAGTACAATCATCCTCTGTTGAATACGGTAGTGATCTTATTTATAAGAACAAGTATGTTAGTTTGAGTCGTACAAAATGGTCGGCAGGTGAATTTTTAAGAGTAGAGAAAACTATAGATACAGCTACTTTAGCTGACGCATTTAATAACGTATTAAAATGGAGAGAAATAGATTCAGCAAATTATAATGGTAAGGCAACAAAGCTATATATTAGGTGTGTAACCAAAAATAGCACGGTTCTAGAAAGTATGTATCAGTTTGCAGCATACACCGAACAATTGAATGGAACAGCTGGATTGGCAATAGAAACAAATATTAGCGGTTTGCCAACATCTACATCTTCTTACCATGAATTAAAGTCTAATACCGTATATCACACTACCGTATCATCATACACTTATGCTGTAGACACTTCCTACTGGCAGTCGTACCAGCACCACTACAACCACTATCTGGATGACAGCAACTGGAGCAACAAAGCAATAAGTGCCTTCGGTATGTCAGGCGGAAGTATTAATTTGTTCAAATATGTTGATAACGGTTCAGGCGGCGTTACAACACAATCAACAAGTGTAAATTACGGTGCAAATGAATCACTTTCAACAATTGCCTCCCGACTTGCTCAATATGGCATCTCCATGTGGAGAAGCGGTTCGGGTGTAGCATTAAGCTCATCTAACGGCGGCGGCGGTGCTTGGCAATTGAACGGCGGCTCAGGAAGCCTTGCATACGGCGTTAGCAATACAGGTTATGCAACAAAATACAACTGGAACGGTGCAAGCTATTCAAAAGGCTGGACAAAAACAGCTGATGGAGTTACCAAATTAAAAGAACTCGGATATGACAGTACGGGTAATCTGTTCACAGTCAAAAGTTTTACATCAAATATTGAAGGGCAGGGTTCAAGTTCTGACAGTAATACTGCTGCATTCAACGGTAACACAACACTTAATACCGTAATCTCAACTCTGAACAACAACGGTCTTGCAGCAAGTCTCAGCGGCGGCAAAATTACTATCGCAAGCTCAGGCAGAAACTACATCAACGGCGTTGCAAATACTACAATGGCAAGCAAACTGGGTCTATCAACAAGTGCTTCCAGTTACAAAACAACAGCAGGCTGGACTCAGTACACAAACAAGAGTACAGGAAGCAACAAAACACAGTACGTTACAGACAACAACGTAACCCGTGCAACACTCGGCGCAATGGGATACGGTCAGCAAAACTTTGTTTCTTCACAGCACACAGCCGGATATGATGCAAGTCAGGTTGCAAATACGACTATAACATGGGCAACTACA
>ONVC01000026.1 GCA_900321205.1 uncultured Acinetobacter sp.
AGATACAGTTAATCTAATCAGAGGTTATTTTAACGATGTTTTTTCTGTTAAAACAGACATAAATACTAAAGCTGAAATGCTTAAAAAGAATCTCGATTTAATTTCAGAAAAATCATCAGGGAAGTACCTCCTTTTACCGATAGGAGCAGACCACCTCGGAGTTGAAACAAATATTGCGGAGCAAATAGCATCAATTAACGAGATTTTAAAAGACGATTACTATATTACACTCGGGTCTCCGTTTGATTACTTTAAACGTGTAGAAGAGAATTTTTCCGAATATTTTTTCAATGACGAACTGAGAGATAATACAAGAACATTTACTCTTCAGGGTTGTTATTCTTCAAGGCTTGATTTAAAAAGATTAAACGTAGAATGCACATATAAACTGGATTTGGTATCCAGACTCGTAAAACAGCAAAATGATTCTTCTTATGACAGCGTTATTGAACATGCATACAAAATGTTATTAAAAAACCAGGCACATGACAGTATTTGCGGTTGTTCAACAGATGACGTCCACAGAGAAAACAAAATCAGGTACAGCAAAATCCTGCAAATTGCAGACGGCATAATAGATGAGATAAAATTAAAAAACAGGTTTGATAAAAAGCGTTTACTGAATTTGTCGGGAAAAGTATTCTCCGGAATGGTTGAGTTTGAATCTTCCGAAAGATATGACGAATACGAGCTAATTAACACGAGAAAAGGGTTTGACAAGTATCTGCTCGCGAATACACAACGCATACCCGTTACGGAAGACTACAACAATATTTACACTTATATAACACCTGTATCAAATGTACAGCCGTACGAAACAGAATATATAATGCCGAATTATATAAAATCAGATTTAAAAGTTACTGATAACTCAATAGAAAACAACAAAATCAGCCTTGAAATCGCTCATAAACAAATTTTTATAAACGGTATTAAACTTTCATTAAAAGATTATCGGGACATCGGTGACAGTTATAACAGCGCGCCTGTTCCTGATGACAACGGTAACTCATTTAAAGTTATGCGTTCAAAAATAGTTCTAAATACACCGTCAAGAGCAACACTTAAAATAGATTTGGAAGGTGCCTGGGATTTGGTTACATTATTTGTAACCCTGGATAAAGAATCACCGCATCTTAAACTCAGCTTTGAATGGGAAAACTCACGCAAAAATCACATTATGTACGCAGTTTTTGAGCTTCCTGAATCAATAACGGAAGTTTTCTCTGAAGATATGAATACGCTTATCAAGCGTATATTTGATTCTGATTACAACATAAGAAAAAATCTGCCAAAAGAAAAAGGTCATGAGGCAAAAACAAACACCGCACCAATGCAAAGAGGGTTATTGATTGATGAAGACGGCAACAATATCGGCATAATTACAAAAGGATTAACCCAGTATGAAGTATTCCAAAACAATATAATGATACCGATTTTGCGTTCAACAGGACAAATCTCTAATCCGAAAAATACGGCAAGAACAACTCCTGCCGGACCTCCGATTGAAGTTGAGGACTTACAAATGATAGGTTTTAACAATGCGGAAATGTATATTTTCTTCGGAAACGAAAATGCTTTTTACGATTCAATGAATAAAATATTCAACTATATCGTAATATAAAAGTCACTCAAACCGAAATAACAAAAAACCTGTAATATTTCATACAGGCATTTGTTCAAAATGTTCAAAAAAATATTCTATCCGTTTTGATTATTTTCTTCTTCATCAAGGATAGGATAAACATAGTGTTCACCGCAATTTGGACATACAACTTCCTGTTGTCTTCCGTCTTCAATTTTTGCAACTTCAAATAATGTTCTGCAGCCTGACTGAGTACATCTGATAGCCCAACTCGGTCTTATTAATTTTGCCATATTTTATCTCCTGTTCACTTATAATCTGTAATTAAAACGGTTTTGTCTGACTTAATTTTGCTCGAAGTTCTCTAAATCTTAAAATATCTTCATTAGATTTTGAGTTTTCTCTGAATAAAGCCTGAGAAGTAGGATGAACCATTAATACATAGTCCATATGTATCTCCAAAAAGTCATATCGTTTAGGCGGCTGACTGGAATTTTTAGGATAGATTTCTACATTCGTAACCGCTAAAAATCTGCGTTCCTTATCGTTTAAAAGGTCTGTCAGTTCTCTGTTTGTATCAGTATATTTTGATACATGAACAGTGCCTTTAATATCATGGTCAGCAGTTAATATAATTACCTCTATAGGTATAGTGTCACTATTTTTTGCCATTAATTTTCCTCTCTTACTATATAAATTTTATAATAATTTTACGGTATTGTCCAGTATTAACAAAAAAGAGGAAACTTAACATTTCCTCTTTAATATTTTTTCAATTATTATTAATCCTAACTATTTAGTAGGACTCACATTTATAAAAGGAACCGAACCGCCCAGCATATACTGCGGCATTTTACCGTCCCACTTTTGTACAGCCTCATACTGAACAAGCGATTTATTTTGACTGAGAGCCTGAGCTCTTATTGCCATAGACCTGGCTTCCGCTTCAGCTGCTATAACTTTTTGTCTTGCTTCTTCCTGTACCTGAACAGTTTTGTTTTTAGCTTTCAATGCTTCCTGCTCAGCTGTAACCTTGCTTTCAATTGCTCTTTCAAAAACATCTGAGTAATTTATTCCTGTCATCTGGAAATCTGTTACATTTATATAATTATCTTTTAACTGAGTTTGAAGTTTAATTAAAATTTCGCCGGTTGCCTTTTCTCTGTTCGCAATCAAATCCTGAGCATTCCATTTACCGATAATATCTTTAATTGTACCTTCGACTACAGGGTTAATAATTTTTGATTCAAAGTCGAGACCAACTTCCTGAAACAGTTTATTTACAGATTCAGGTTGAATATTATAGTTGATAACATAAGTAATTCGTGCCTGCTGAATATCTTTTGTATAAACGGAGGTGGTAAATTGTTTAATTTGAGTCTTGACATCCATTGTTCTGAATTTTTGTATAAAAGGGAAAATAGTATGCAGCCCTTCGCCATAGCTTTCCGGCTGAACATGTCCCAGATTAATCTTAATACCTCTTTCGCCCGGACCTACCATTACAAAAGGATTGCAAAGCACCAAAAAACACACAAGCAAACACAGAATGATAACAGGCATTCCTAAATACTTTTTGTCCATCTCTTTCCTTTCTTATTTTATTTAAGACCGATTAATGCAAGCGCTATATACAAAGCGGCAACAAAAAATACGAAACCTCCGGCAACATAAAGCATTTGTTTGCCGTATTTTTCATACAAATTTACTCCGCTTACCGCACACCCTGTTAAAATACACAAATTAACAACTATTATGAGCGCCAAAAAAAGCATTAAAACTCTTATAATCATCTAAAAGACCTCTTTTTTATGTTTATTATAATTTATAAAGTTATAATTGATATCGTACGGAAAAAGTATTTTATTTTTGTGCCAGTTTTCCGGTAAGATTATTTCCGTAATATTCAAAAAGTTTAGCGAGTTCTTCGTCTGATTGGGGTCTGTTTTTAACTGCTTTTGCATATGTTTTAAACGCTGATATGCCATCAACAAAAGCAAACTTGTTAATATGATTTTTAACAAGACGGATTTTTCTGTCAGATATGAGTGCCATAACCCAGGACCAAATATCCCATGAAGTATTTACTTTTTTTCCGTATATGTCTTCTCTTGCGACTTCTCTGACAAAACATTCCGGAGGATACAAAACGCCTCCTGTTGATACGGGGAAATATAAAAAGTCTGCCTTTTCTGTCTTTGCAGGATTTTTCCACTCTCTTTGAGGAGAAGGCTTTGCATTTTTTTCGGTAACTATTCTTGCAGAATGTACGTGTATATCTTTGGGACTTGATATATATGAAAGATAAAGCCGTGATAACCATTGTTTCGGATAATAGATATTCTCATCCGCAGTAACGATAATACTGTTACGAAACTCTTTTAAGGCATAAATAATTTTTGTAAAAGATTTTTTATCTTCAACAAACCTTATATCAAGACCGTTTTTCACAAACTTCGTAACAGAATAAGGCAAATCCGTAAGCTCATATTGATTGCTTATCCACAAAACTACATTGTCGGGCTTAATTTTTTGATTGAAAATTGAATAAAGAGTATATTCGAGGTTATCAAAATTTTCTTCATCTGCGCTTAATGAAACTACAATTTCAGTATCACGTTTGAGCTGATTTATGTAAGGAACAGAAGAAATAAAAGGTAAAATAAGCCTTACAAAAGGATTGTATATTTTATAAAGTGATATAAACTTCAGAAAGTTTTTAAACATTATCCAAGAACCTCCTGATTATAACGCTTTCTGTTGGAGTATTATTTACAGGACATTGACTTTTAAGACGTTCTACCCAGTCAAAAATACGTTTCTCTGATTTTTGAGGGTACAATTTTTCAAGACTCAAACCGTTATCAACAAAAGGTGCAAGATAAAATAACCAGACGGACTCTGTTTGAAAAGATTTTACCGCATTTTTTATATCTGTTCCTTTTATTTTTGGTGCTTTAACTTCACTACCCAGAAGTTTATAAATACCCTGTTCCACAAATTTGTCAAACGCTTCCGCACTGTTCAAACTAAACGTTTCTATGAGTTCTTTTCTTATACGATGATAACTCATATCATAATTAATATTACTAAGGTATTCGTCCTGCAAAGCTCTTGTATCATCAGAAAGTTCAAACCCAAAACGAACGGAAAATTTTAATCCGCGTATTATTCTTGACGGATCATCTATAAAACTGTTTTTATGCAAAACTCTGAGTTTTTTATTTTTTAAATCATCTGTACCGTTGAAACAATCAACAAGTTCACCGTCAGTTGTTCTTTTTGCCATGGCATTAACAGTAAAATCCCTGCGATTTAAATCTTCTTTCAGGGAACAACCGATATTTTCAACCTTGGGCAGATGCCCTTTTATCGGATAAGTTTCTGTCCTTGTTGAAGCTATATCAATTTCCTTTCCGTCAGACAGTACTCTTACCGTTCCAAAATCAGGGTTCTCTTTTATAATATTTAAACCTTTGCTCTTTGCAAATTCTATTGCATTTCCTTCATAACAAAAGTCAACATCTATACTCGGTACATTAAGGAATTCATCCCTAACTACACCGCCTATAAAATATAAATTATTATCCCTCAACATTTTATACCCTGTTTTTCCTGTTATGAATAATAGATGATACAAGTGCGCTCAATATAAATATCAGTCCTAAAAGCCCGGTAACAACTTCAGGAATCTCTACCATGGTTGAAGCAAACATCAGAAGTGCAAGTGTTCCGATAGCCCAGTGTGCACCGTGTTCAAGATATAAAAACTGATCAAGCGTTTTCTTTTCAACAAGCATTATCGTAAGCGAACGAACAAACATCGCACCTATAAACAGTCCTATCGTAATAATTATAATATCTCTGCTCAGAGCAAATGCACCCAAAACACCATCTAATGAAAAAGAGGCATCAATAAGTTCAAGATATAAAAACCCTACGAGTCCTGAACACTTTACCGCATCTGCACATTCTTTCATCCGAGCTTCCTGTCTTTTTTCAAGCCATTCGGCAAGTCCGTCAATAGCCAGATATGTAACTATACCTGATATTCCGGACATTAAAACAGATAAGCGAATCTGTACGGGCAATATATTTAGAATTATTCCGAGAGCTAACAAAGTTGTTAAAGTACACACTCCTTTGAAAGAGTGCAATTTTTGGAGTCTGGTTTCTATCGGTTTCAACCAGTGGACTTCTTTATCTTTTTCCGTAAAATAGTCCATAAATAACATCAGAAGAAATGCTCCTCCGAAAGTTACAATCGGAGCATGTGTAAGTTCAAGATAGTGAGCATACTGATTTACATTATTCAAAGCCATATCAAGTACTGTTAGAATATTTAATCTGGCAAATATTGAAACTACAAGAAGCGGGAATAAAAAACGCATACCGAATACAGCAATCAAAATACCCCAGGTAATAAACCTGTGACGCCATTTCTGAGACATACCTTCAAGTTTCATTGCATTAACTACAGCGTTATCAAAAGATAAACTTATCTCCAGAATTGCAAGCACCATAGCAATAAATACACATGTTAAACCTGTACCGCAATGAACATGCTCGCCCCACAAATAAGCGGCAGCAACACCTAAAATAGTGACAATTATTGAACCTGTGAAATATTGAAACATTTGCCCTCCTGACTTCATAAAAATTATATTATAACCGTTAAAAAGAGTAAACAATATTTGAAAAATTTTGTGTTAAAATTTATTTTAGGAGGGAAATATGAAAAAGATTATACTATCACTATTTACAGCAGCATTATTAGTTTTGCCTTCAACAGCGGCAACAAAATGGACTGCGGCTGACAGAGTTGCACCGGTTGGAAAAGTCATTGTTGAGAAAAACAGCCTGCCGGCAAAATTACAATTCAAACTCGTTGATGAAACGGTTGATAACTCTAAAACTTCAACAACTAACATTGTACAGATATCAAAAGCAGATTTAACCTATGCAGGAAATGACAATGAAGTTGCTGCGGTAGTTGCTTACGAACTCGGTCAGATTATTAACGGCAAAACAGGGAAAGACAACATCAGAGCAGCAGCAAAAGCTATGCTTGCAGAAAAATTAAGCAAAGATAACATTGTAAATACAACTGCTAACAGCGAATTCTGGAACAGCAAAACAGCACTGAGAGATAAAAAAGAAGCTGATATGACAGCAGTAGATTTAATGGTTAAAGCAGGATACAATCCGCTTGCTCTTGTCGTTGTAATCACAAAAATGCCCGGAACTAACATGGAGTTGATTATGGGACAACCGGCAAATTCTGAAAGAGCAATGAGTGCTTTCAACTACATTGACTACAATTATGCAGACAAAGTAAAAGCAGGGTACGGTTGTCAGGAATACAGAAACTTTTTGACTTACGCAGACCCGATTGTTCAAAAAAGAAACAAGACAAAAAGGTCATTAAAGAAATTTGCCAAAGAACAAGAAAAAATTAAAACAGAAAGAGCTAAAAGCCTTAATCAATACAAAATGTCAGGCGGATTAAGCGGTTGGGACGCAACTTATGCAATCCTTAACGAGCTTTCAACACCAAAGAAATAATTTATTTGGTTTTTAGATAATAAAAAAAACAGAGCGTAAAAGCTCTGTTTTTTTTATTAAGAAATGTAAAAATTTTATCAAACAATCTAAAGTTTTTAAAAAATTTACCGTTAAAAATATAGTAAGTAATTGAGGGAAAATATGCCCGAAGAATTTTCAATAAATATAAGCGATTTTAGTGGTATTTTCCGCACTATGGCGGAAAAGGCAAATCTTAACGGAGATAATAAACTTGATGAATCAGAGATAAGTATTTTCTGTGAAATCAACAAAACATACAACGTTAAGAACAATACTTTTATGTTTGGGAATAAGTTTTACAATGAACAGGGAAATTCTATTGAACCAATGGTTCTGTTAACTCAGAAAAGTGTATCAACACGTGTTTACAGACCGGAAATATACAACAACAATGTCTCAAAGAATTATAAGGCTGTTGAAAAAGCGAAAAAATTTGCTCAGGAGCAGGCTAAAAACAGAAATAAAACTATTGTTGTCAAAAAGACAATAAACGGGAAAGAAGTTAATTTTTCATATAACCGGGCTTCAATAGAAGATTATATAATTAATGAAGCCGTTGATTCAAAAGGTAACAAATTAAAACTATTTGCTAATATTCCTAAAATCAGGGAAAAAGCATTCGGACTAAGAACCAAAGAAGAGATAGAAAAACTCAATGAGTTTAATAATATGGTAAGTTGTGCAATTAATGCAGGTACTGAATACGGAGTTGACCCCAAACTCATTGTATCGATAATGCAGAGAGAAGTGGGATTTGACGGATTAAACAAAAATGTTGTCGGCGTAAACGGCAAGGGGTACATGCAAATAACAAGCATAGTTATAAAGGATATGCTGGGTGCATACAGCAAAAAAGACAAACTTGTTTACGGCAAAAAAATCAGAACTGACGTTTACGGTCCGGAGATGGAAGATTTGCTGAAAAGCAGGAGATTTAATATTAACTGCCCGCCTGATAAAAGAAAAAAAGTGGTCGCAGAGATTATGGATTACCTTGTAAAAAATACTGATGCGGATTTCAATATCAGACTTGGAGCCCTGGTTTTAAGAAGATATCTGGACAAATGTGACGGAGATGTAAAACTAACGGCACAAAATTACAACGGTAACAGCAAAAATAATATAAAATACAAATACGGTGTTGCTGTTAAAAATTTCTACGACAAATTATGCTCCAACGAAAATCAGTTTAGAGCATAAACTTTACATTTGCATTTTTTTGTAAACTTTTGTAACAGTTTTTTTATTTTGGGATATTTTGCCTAAAGTTTTTTATAAAAATGCCGATAACAATATAAAAGGGAAAATAAAAGGAGCATTAAAAATGGCTGACAAAGTAAATAAAGAAGAAAGCGTAGCTAGAGTTTACCAGTTCCTTAACAAAGACAAGAACTGGAAAGCAGCTGCCGACAAAAACGGAGACGGCACTATTATTAAGACCGAATTCCGCGCATATTTACAAAGCTCAGGTTTCAAATTTAACAGCGGTGAAGATAAAGAAGACCTGATAGATGCCTTTTGGAAAACCGTTGATTCAAACACCGGCGGAAAAGTTGGCGGCGGAAGCGGTATCAGTAACAAGAATGCTCTTGATGCAAAAGAGATAAAAAATGTTGAAAATACTATTACGGTAACAAAGGTTATAATTGCATTTATGCAGGACAAGGAAGCTCCATCAGGAATTGAGGAACAGTACCGAGTTGCCTGGAAAAATTCAGTAAAACAAGGTTTGATATACAGAGCTGCTGAGTTTATGAAAACCGGCACACCCGAAGGTATTACAAATGAATGGTTAAATGAAGCATTCAGACTGTCATCTGCAAAAGCAACAGCCGATTATACCGCCGCCGGAGAGATTAAGTCCAAACTCGGTAATGTTGACGGATATGCCGTTGGAGATGACAAGACATTAAAAAATATTGTTGATGAATATGTATCTCAGCTGGAAGAAAATCCAAAAGACGATAATACGATTATAAACGAAGTTAAACGTATCGTAGCGGCTTATGTTGATACTGCCATTACAAATAGCAGCTCTTCTACCAGCCTTCTTGCAAAATACGGTTACGACCCGAGTGACAACCTGAACGATTTACAGTTTGCAGTATTAACAAATGATATAACTGATAAGATTGTAGATTATATAAAAACTAACAATCCTGAAATTTACACAGATGAAACAAAAGATCAAATTGAAGCTGTTGCAAAAGAATTTGTAAAAGAATATATCAAAGACAAAAATGCAACAGAGTTTAATTCACTGAAAAATTTTGATGTATCTATCTTTACAAGTTCAGATACATACTCAACTCTGGTAAATGAAATTAAGACAGCACAGGAAGCCGTAAAAGCAGCAAGAACAAAATTAGATACTTACATAGCAAGCGTTCTTGCAGAGCAAGACGATGAAAAGAATGCGGTAGTACTGGAAGTAATCGGAAGCATAGATGCAAACGAAATAATGAATAAACTGCTTGCAATGAAAACAGTCGAGGAAATTGAAACAAAATATAACGAACTTAAAACGAGAATCGATGCAATAGATAAAGCAAGGGCAGATGCCAAAGCTGCCGAAGAAGCAGCGAATCTGCAGAAATTGTCAGGCTTGGCTACTGATACAACTCCGTTTATATTAGAAGATGGTAAAGCATATTCTATAAATTCATTACTAAACTCAAGTTTAAGGTCTGTTACTATTAAATTAAGCGACTTTGAAGATATGTCAGTCGCTATTACTAAAGCAATGTCAAAAATAGATAGCATTAGTAATACAATAATTAACCAGCTTTCATCGGTCTATCCGAGTGACTTGCTTAACAAAGCGTTCAATACAGTGCATAATTATTACTATGCAGTGCTTAACGGGATTGGTGAAAACGGTAAACACGATGGTAAATTAGAGTATGCTGTTACTTACAAAAATGAATTTACAGGTTCTACTGTAATAGAAAATACAACGACGGCTCATGGTTGGGCTTACAATCACAAAAATATTGATGATGTAGGAAATATTCGTGATGAAAGCGGTTGTGATCCATCATCAGGTATTTATGTCGGATATTGTAGTGGCTGGGGTTACATAGTACATTTAGACATGAAGCAATTTGCAGAGAAGTTAACTTCATTTATTCCAAATTAATAATTAAATTATAAAAAATGGTGTATATACTGCACCATCTTTTCATCAATATATTTTACCCTTATATTCTTTCAAAATCCTCGACACCGTGTTTACAAAGAGGACATATATAATCCGGTGGAAGTTCTTCACCTTCATAAACGTATCCGCATATTTTACAGCGCCAGCCTGATTTTTTAGGTTGCTCAGGTTTTGGTTTTATATTCTTCTGATAAAAATCGTAAGTTACTGTCGGCGTATCAGATAATACTTCTGAGGCAACGAGCTGAGCAATAAACAACGTATGTGTATCAAGGTCAATTTCCTGTTTTACATAAGCAGACATAAAAGCGTTAGTATCACGAGTAATATACAAAAGACCGTTAGGTGAACGCTTTACATCATAATAATTTTCAAACTTGTTTACATCTTTACCTGACTGAAAGCCAAAGTGCTTAAATATATCAAATTTGGCAGTTTCAGATAGAACCGATACATTAAATTTCTTTGATTTTTGTATCATTTGATTTGTATAATTCATTTTATTAACAGCAATTGCTATTTGACAGGGATTTGATGTAACCTGCATAACAGTATTTATAATACAACCGTTATCTTTGACTCCGTCATTGGCAGTCAAAACGTAAAGACCATACCCTATTTTAAATAATGCATTCGTATCCATAATAAACACTCCTTTTTATTAAAATTAACATTAATTAGAGCAAATGTAAAGAATTTTCGGACAAAAGAAAACTCCTGTTGACATAGGACATCCTTTGTTTTTAAATATAATTAAGCCGAAGTATAGTGCTGTGGTATGCCTTGCTCGGACAATGTAGTACAAAAAGGGCAAAAAAGTGGTGTAAATAATTTGAAAGTTAAATCTTTCAGCCCAAAATATTTACCCCGCCCGAAAGGAGAAAAAAATGCCAAAATTAAAAACACACCGCGCGGCAGCTAAAAGATACAAAGTTACCGGCACAGGAAAAATCACAAGAAGACATGCAGGTATCGGTCACCTTCTTCAACACAAATCTGAAGGAAGAAAACGTAAAATCTTTGGAGATATTGCGGTTTCTGAAACTCATGTAGATTTAGTTTCAAAAGAGTTACCTTACAAGAAGTATGCAAGATAGGAGTGTTGAAAAATGAGAATTAGACGTGGTAATGTATGTCGTAACAGACACAAAAAAATATTAAAGCTCGCTAAAGGTTTCAAAGGAGCAAGAAGCAGAATATTTAAGGTAGCTAACATAGCAGTTATGAAAGCTCTTAAATACGCTTACAGAGACAGACGTGCTACAAAACGTAACATGAGAAGACTCTGGATTGTTAGAATTAACGCAGCAGTAAGAGAACAGGGAATGAGCTATTCAAGATTTGTTAATGCTTGCAAAAAAGCTAATATCCTTGTTAACAGAAAAATGCTTGCTGACCTTGCAGTTAACGACAAAGAAGCATTTGCTCTAATCGTTGAAACAGCAAAAGCAGCTTTATAATTTTAATGATTTAACAAAAATTAAAACCGCCTTTTCGGGCGGTTTTTTTATTATAGAAAAAGAGAAAAGAGAGAAATTTTATTTAATAAGAAGCGTAGAACTGAGTTCCGACTTCACTTTCAGAAGCTTCTTTTGAAAGAGCCCATTTTGTATAGAACAACTGCTTAGCATCAGCCTGAATTGCTGTGTTAAACAAATTTTCTGTGTAATAAACTTCATTTTTTTCAAGCCAGTCCAAAAACGGCTGAACAGCACCGGTAAGAGTTTTTATTGCAACGTCTGAAAACTCCTGCATTACACGTTCAGGAACCATTATTTCCTGAATTTTTTCCTGAAGAGTAAGACTAAGGAATCCCTGCTGAGATTCTACAGCTTTCTTTGCCTGTTCAAGTTCACGCTGCGCCATTGCAGCTTCGCCATTTTCCCCTGCTGTATATTGGCGTTGCAAGTATGAGCTTTGTTCTTGTAATACTCTGTTTAAGTTGAATGCTTCTGCCATTGTCCTTAACCCTTAATTTATATTATTTATATCGGCATTTTTTCCGAAAACTTTAGGGTTTCAGAGCATATTGTTACAAATATTTACAATAAAGTTAATCTATATTCTTGTTTTATTAAGTGCACTTAATCCGCCGTAAAACTGGTTTAAAACAGTGAATTTTCTGGCATGTTCAGTATTTTTAATGATTTTTGCACTTGAGTTGGTTAATACTATTTGATTTTTAACACATTCCATTTTTTGTTCCATAAAATCTTTTTCGTATCGTTCACCGAGAGATGTATATTTTTTTGTCTTTATAAACAGTTTTGCGCCTTTTTTACGTTTTTGGATTTTATTTGCAACAAAACCCAGTATTATATTTATGTCAACTTCATTCCAGCCTGACTGGGTTATATCAAGAATGTAATTCTCATTATCTGCTGTTTTGATTGAAATATAAGCCTGAATATTTTTTGATTTTTTATCCCTGTAAACATACTTATATTCGTTAAAATACAAAAGTCCCGGAAACAGAACATCTTTAAACTCTTTTGTATCTTTGCTCAAAAGTGTTCTGAAATGCGGAAGCAACTCTTCATTATACAGATTAGCAATTGTAGGTGCATCAGAGTTTCTAAATTCTCTGAACATTTTCGGGTCATAATTTTTACGAAACTCATCACAGTAATCATTAATATTTACAGCCCACAGTTTTTCATAAGATATCTGACTGAAACCGCATTTTGATACAAAGAGTTTTACAAGCTCAGGCAAATAATCATCTATCCTTACAATAACAGAAGCACAACCCATTGCTTTATATTTTGAAACAACATACTGAACAAGCTCGCCTGCATCTTCATAGCAATTTTCTTCAAATAAAAGCTTCTGAATTTCCGTTTGTTTCAGAGGACATCTTGTAGGAGCAACGGTAATAAGCCCTTTTATTTCCTTTTTATCTTTAAGTACGAAAGATTCGGGAAGATACTTGAATCTCAATGGTAAGAAATGATGAAGCGGGAGAAATGGATTGAACATAATATTGTGAACATACAAATCCCCGTTATCGAGAAATGATATCATTTCCCGTGCATTCTTTTTGTCAAAATAATAAAGCTTTCTTATCTTTGTCATGGTGATATTTTAACATAAAAAATTGCAACTGCGTAAAACAGTTGCAATTTTTAAGTTAATTAATATTTAGCCATTTACCCTATTTCTTGTCAAACATTTGTTTGATACCGTCAACAGAGCTTAAAATACCTGTTGCTTCATAAGGCATATAAACTACTTTGTTATCCTTACCATTTGTAATTGCCTTCATTGTTTCAAGATATTTCATTGCAATAAGGTATTTATCAGGTTGTCCTTTATCTGCAAGGGCATTGATAATTCTCTGAATAGCTTCTTTTTCACCGTCAGCTTCAAGAATACGAGCCTGAGCAACACCCTCTGCACGAAGAATATTAGACTGTTTTTCACCTTCTGCTCTGTTAATTGCAGCTTCCTTTTCACCCTCAGCTTTAAGAACTGCAGATTTTTTAAGCCCTTCTGCTTCAAGAATAGCGGCACGTCTGTCACGTTCAGCCTTCATTTGTTTTTCCATCGCAGACTGAATATCAGATGGCGGAATAATATCCTGAAGTTCAACACGGTTAACCTTAACACCCCATTTATTAGTTGCTTCATCCAGGATAGCTCTGAGTTCCTGGTTAATCTTATCACGGGATACTAAACTTTCATCCAAATCAAGCTGACCGACAAGGTTTCTTAGGTTTGTCTGAGTAAGTTTTTCAATAGCTTCCGGAAGATTTTGAATCTCATAAACAGCAGATTTAGGATTCATAATCTGGAAATACAAAAGTGCGTTAATACTTATGGATACGTTATCTTTTGTAATTACGTTTTGTCTCGGAAAATCATAAACAGCTTCTCTCAGGTCAATTCTTGTTCTTTTTTGAATAATTGAATAAGTTGAACCGTCAAAGCCTCTTTGCGTAGTTTTCCAGTCAATTGCCCTCGGCGCTTCAAGAATAGGTATAATGAAATTAAAACCTGATTCAAGAATTCTGTCATATTTACCTAGTCTTTCAATTACAACGACCTCTGCCTGTTGTACTATTATTACACCCTTTGCCACAAAAAGCAGAGCAAGTACAATTAAAAATAAAGAAAAAATCATAAAACTCCTCTCTTTCTTTAAAATAAATTATTTAACTAATTTTTTAACATACATTATTATGCTGTCATTCTTAACAATTTCAGCTTCTTCGCCGACGGGAATTACTGAGCCGTCTTCTGTTCTTGCATTCCATCTTTCATCATATATAGATATAGCACCATTGTCAGCTGAAACCTCTTCTGTAACCTTAGCTCTTTTGCCAATATATTTGTCATTTACACCCGTTTCAATTTCTTTGCTTTTTCTTTTTAACAGTAACGGTCTGAGAAAAGCAAATGACAGAAATGAAAATACAAAAAACACCAGAACTAGTGAAAGCATTTTTGTAGTGAATAATGACGCAATTGCTGTTACAAAAGCTGCTAACGCAAAATTAAGAAAAAACATGCTCGGAACAAACAATTCAAGAAGAATAAATACTATTCCGCATATAACAATAAACTCCCACAAAACCATATAAAACTCTCCTAATATAACGTGCAAAATTTTTATACGGGCTAATAGGTAAGGTGATAATAAAATCACCTTTATTACCCATTCACCGTTATTTAAAATTAGCCCTCAGCACCTATAAGTTCATTAATTTCAGCAACCATTGCATCTGCATCAAAACCATGAACCTTAGCACCTGCTTCGAGGTTTTCAAATCTTGCTGCTGCACAACCTAAACAACCCATACCGTATTTTTGGAATACCATTGCTGCTTCAGGGTGTGCCTGAACAATTTCTATAATACCCATGTCTTTTGTAACTTTACCCATTTTATACTCCTTTTTAACTTAAACGATTTATAACTTGACTTCTTCTAAATAATCGTTAATACAACATTGTCATTATACCACATAAATAGTCAGAAAGGATAGTATTATGCAAAAACATATTCAGAATTTATTCAATTTTATTAATGATAATTTGGGAAAAGATGATTCAATTGTGGGTCTAAGTGGATTAAAAAAGAGAACAGAATACGTGTTTATTACAGTGCCGAAGGAATTCAAAAAAACATGTATTCAGAATACAGAAACAAACTACTTGTTATTTTAGAAAGGCGGTGCAAGAATAAAACACTAAATAAAAAAGAGGATGATTAGTTTTTAATCATCCTCTTTCAAATTTGTTGTGGTGTTAGCTTAAATCAGCTATTGATTCAGATTACTATTCAGTAACTTTGTCAACAACACCAGCACCAACTGTTCTACCGCCTTCACGGATAGCGAATCTCATACCTTGCTCGATAGCTACAGGAGCGATAAGTTCAACGTCCATAACTACGTTATCACCAGGCATTACCATTTCGCCATTGAATTTGATAGAACCGGTAACGTCAGTTGTTCTGATATAGAACTGAGGTCTGTAACCAGGTAAGAACGGAGTGTGACGTCCGCCTTCTTCTTTTGTCAGAACGTAAACGTTAGCAGTAAATTTAGTGTGCGGGTGGATTGAACCGGGTTTTGCAAGAACTTGACCACGTTGGATTTCAGTCTTATCAATACCTCTTAATAAAGCACCGATGTTATCACCAGCTTGACCTTGATCAAGAGATTTTCTGAACATTTCAACACCTGTTACGGTAGTTTTCTTAGTTTCGCCTAAACCAACCAATTCAACTTCGTCACCAACTTTAACGATACCTCTTTCAACTCTACCTGTAGCAACTGTACCACGACCTGTGATAGAGAAGATATCTTCGATAGGCATCAAGAATGGTTTGTCTAAATCACGTTCAGGAGTTGGAATATAGCTGTCGATAGCATCCATCAATTCCCAAATCTTATCAACCCATTTATCTTGACCGCGTTGGATGTTAGGGTTAGCTTGAACAGCTTCTAATGCTTTAAGAGCTGAACCATGAATGAACGGAATGTTGTCACCGTCAAATTCGTATTTTGTAAGCAATTCTCTTGCTTCCATTTCTACTAATTCTAATAATTCAGGGTCATCAACCATATCACATTTGTTCAAGAATACAACTAATTTCGGAACACCAACCTGTCTAGCAAGAAGAATGTGTTCACGAGTTTGCGGCATAGGACCGTCTGTTGCTGCAATAACTAAGATTGCACCGTCCATCTGAGCTGCACCTGTAATCATGTTTTTAACATAGTCAGCGTGGCCTGGGCAGTCTACGTGTGCATAGTGCCTTGTATCTGTTTCATATTCGATGTGAGCAGTAGAGATGGTTATACCTCTTGCTCTTTCTTCAGGAGCAGCGTCGATTTCATCAAATTTCTTAGCGTCTGCTTTACCTGCTGCTGCCAATACACCTGAGATAGCAGCTGTTAATGTTGTTTTACCGTGGTCAACGTGGCCAATTGTACCTACGTTAACGTGTGGTTTTGTACGTTCATACTTTTCACGTGCCATGAGATTAATCTCCTTCTTTGATTAAATATACTACGTTAACTTATACCTTACTAAGTTATACTACAATTTTATACAATAAAGATGTGTTGTCAATCAGTAACAGCATGTTTATCAATTACCGCCTGAATAACTTTTGGTTTATATTGAAAATATCTGCAAATATTTTCCTATATATTTACCCCTATTTTACATCACCTTTTATAACAATCAGGTTTTTAACAATTTTCATTGCGCAGGTAGGAAGAACTACTTCATCCAAACCGTCTGCTATACTAAGTATTCCGCCGGCTTTAAGTGTAACATCTTCGCCTTTGTACTGAAAAACATAATCAGTATCTCTGTCTGACCTGATGGTAATTTGTGTTGTCATATCTGACTCCTCTTTTTCTCTTAATAATACAGGAATGGCAGAGTATTCCGCCATTCCTATAAAATCTTACTATGTATTAATCAAATACATAACTGATGATTGCAGCTTCTCTTGCTCTTTTGATAGCAGTTGTAATCATTCTTTGGTGTCTTGCACAGTTGCCTGTAACACGTCTTGGAATAATTTTTCCTGCTTCAGTTAAGTATCTTTTCAATTTTGCTGCATCTTTGTAATCGATAGAATCAACATGTTCAGCACAAAAACTGCATGTTTTCTTTTTCTTTCTATCTGCTGCATCTTGTTTTGCCATTTTTCTTTTTTGCCTTTCTAGCCTTTAATATTTTATCATGTATATAAACGTTTCCATCGTTGTCCTAAGATCTTTTTCAAATTTTTCAAAATAACCTGCCAACTTTAAAGCATCAATACCATTCATTTTATTTTGGCTTGTTATCATTGAAGATTGAGGAGTTTTCACCTTTGAACCTTTATAAGGAATATAGTTACCAATCGGCTGTATTCTCATAAATTATTTCCTGCATTTACTCTAAAACGGGATTTCATCTTCGCCGATTAGTTCATCAGCAAATTCTTCTTCCTTCGGAAATTTAACAATTTCTTCATTTGAAGAAGAAACAGAAA